>NZ_FOCY01000013.1:0-62153 GCF_900110235.1 Megamonas sp. Calf98-2
ATTCTTGCAAAGTTATATTATATTTAGGAGATATATACTCAAATATTTCTTTAGCTCGTGAAGAAATGTTGTCATCAAAAACTTTTCTTCTATATTTTATGACTAATACTAAATGATAATTTAGCAAAAATACTGAATGAGCATTGTTGTCTAAATTCATTATAATCACCACATTTTTTTATATTCGACCAATAAGATTATCTCATAAAATATATATCCATTCAATCTCCTAAGGAGCAATTCATCTCACTACCTTAGAGGTAGGAGACTTCTTGCTCAGTATGGTTAAAAAAATTAGAAGCAGGAAAAGCTTCAATATTAGCTACGATTGAACCTATTGTATCAGCTATAGTGGGATTGATATTTTTTCAGGAAGTATTTGATTTAACAAAGATATTAGGTATGATATGCATTATTTCGGCAATATTAATACTTAATTTAAATTTAGTAAAAGCTAAATCTATAAATTAAGTTAATTTTAATGGAGTCAAGTTAAACAAAAAGCTTTTTCATTGCAGGCATTTTGTGAATATTGTAGAATGAAAATAATAAAAAGGAGGCTGATTATTTTGTTGAAAGAATGTTTAGAGAATGTGCGTAAAAATTCTCCATTAATACATAATATTACTAATTATGTTACTGTAAATGATTGTGCAAATATTTTATTAGCTTGTGGAGCATCACCTATTATGGCTGATGATATCAATGAAGTAGAAGAAATCACCAGCATTTGTAATGGTTTAAATATAAATATTGGTACGTTGAATTCAAGAACAATTAATTCTATGCATAAAGCAGGTTGGATGGCTAATAGATTAAGTCATGCAGTTTTATTAGACCCTGTAGGTGTAGGAGCGTCAGAACTTCGCACTCGCACTGCTGTTGAATTAGTAAAAAATATAAAATTTGATGTAATTCGCGGTAATATTTCTGAAATAAAAACTTTAGCAAATGGCAGTGGTTCAACTCGTGGTGTAGATGCTGATATAAGAGATAGCATTACTGAAGAGAATTTAACAGAATATGTAAAATTTGCTAAGCAATTATCTAAAAATATGGATGCTATTATTGCTATTAGTGGTGTCATTGATATTGTGGCTGATAGTAAAGATGCTTATGTGATTTACAATGGTCATAAAATCATGAGTAAAATTACAGGTAGTGGCTGTATGTTATCAGCATTTACTACAGCTTATTTAGCAGCAAATAAAGATAATAAATTAATAGCTACAGTAGCAGCTTTTTGTGCTATGGGTGTAGCAGGTGAAATCGCTCAAAAACGCATGGGCGAATTAGATGGCAATGCAAGCTTTAGAAATTATTTAATTGATGCTATTTATAATATGACTGGTGAACAGTTAGAAGCTATGGCTAAATATGAAAAGAGATGATAGAGATGAATGAAATGAAAAAAGTTTTGACAATAGCAGGTTCAGATTGTAGTGGTGGAGCAGGTATTCAAGCGGATATAAAAACAATTACTGCTCATAAAATGTATGCAATGAGTGCAATTACAGCACTGACAGCTCAAAATACAACTGGTGTTTATGGCATTTTAGATGCAGGGGCTGACTTTGTTGGCAGACAATTGGATTGTATTTTCCAAGATATTTATCCTGATGCAGTTAAAATCGGTATGGTAGCAAATAAAGAAATCATTGAGATGATTGCTCATAAATTAGTAGAATATAAAGCTAAAAATATCGTTGCTGACCCAGTAATGGTTTCTACAGCTGGTAGTCGTTTGATGGAAGAAGATGCGGCAAATACTTTAATTGAAAAATTATTGCCATTAGCTACAGTGATTACACCAAATTTAGCAGAAGCAGAAGTTTTATGTGGTTTTGCTATCAAGACGAAAGAAGATTGCATAAAAGCAGCACAGACTATTTCACAAAAGATACCGACAGCTATTTTAATTAAAGGTGGTCATTTGGAAGATACAGCAGATGATTTGCTTTGGGACCATGGAGAAATTCATTGGTTTGAAGGTAATCGCATAGACAATCCAAATACTCATGGTACAGGCTGTACTTTATCATCAGCGATTGCTTCTAATTTAGCTGCTGGTCATGATTTAGTTACAAGCATTAAAAATGCTAAAGATTATATCACAGGAGCATTAAAAGCTAATTTAGATTTAGGAAAAGGCAGTGGCCCTTTAAATCATATGTATAATTTATAAATAAAAAAATCGCCTTAATCTAAGGCGATTTTTATTTTAAAATTTTAATCCAAAATGAAAGGAGTAAAAGATTTTTCATGGACAAAAGTAAATTAAATTACCAGAAAAATTTGTTGTTGGTAATAGTTGTACTATTTTGGTTTGCTCAATATGTATATGTGCCTTTTCAAACACCATATTTATTAACTATGCAGGTTTCTTCTAGCATGATTGGCATAATCATAGGTATATATGGTTTTTCGCAAATGGTATTGAGAATGCCCATTGGCATTATGGCAGATAAAAATGGTCGTCATAAATTATTTATCATTTTGGGAGTTACAGCTTCAGCACTAGCTTCTGTATTTCGCATTATTTTAGAACCGCAAACAGGTTTTTTAGTGGGAAATATATTATCTGGTTTTGCTTCAGCTATGTGGATTTCTTTCATGGTTTTATATGCTAGTTATTTCACTTGTGAAAATCTACAGCGAGCAATGGGCCTTATCATGGCTGCTAATAATATAGGCGTTTTAGGTGGTTTTGTTTTAAGTACCTTGAGCTATAATCATTTAGGTATGAATTTTTTATGTTTATTGAGTATCTGTAGTGGAGTGCCAGCGATATTATTATCGTTTGGTATTAAAGAGCAAAAGACAAAAACAGTAAAAATAGTGCCGAAAACATCAGATTTAATAAAAGTTTATGCAGATAAAAGATTGATTTTCTTTTCGATATTGGCATTAGTTCAACAAGGTATCTTAATGGCTACTTGTATGAGTTTTACAACGCAGATTGCTCATGAAATAAATGCGAGTGCATTTCAAATTGGTCTACTATCCATCGTATATATTATTGTAGCAGTGCTAGCTTCTTATTTTTCAGCAAGTAATTTTGCTAGACGATTGGGGTCATCACTTTGGATACCTTTTATTTTATTCGTTTTAGCTATATATTGTTTTGCTGTACCTAATATTTTTTCACCTAATTTATTGATTGCTATTCAAATATTAGCGGGATTATCTACAGGGATTGTTTTTTCTTTTTGCACTTCAGAAGCAATGAAAAATGTCCCTATCGAAAAACGTTCTACAGCTATGGGATATTATCAAGCTATTTATGCAGTGGGAATGACGATAGTACCAATGATAGCTGGTAATATTGCGGAAATATATAATCTAAATATAGCTTTTTATCTTGAAGGTATTATAGCTGTAATAGCTACTGTAGCAAGTATGATTTATTTTAAATACGATAATAGAAAAACAATTAAAGGATAATTGCTAAATAATAGAAGATAATTCCAGTATATTATGATATAATTTTATTGAAAATTGTTATCATTTATTTAATGAGGTGCAAAGTGGAATTATCAAATAAAATTTTGATGCGATATTTTTGGATAAGCTTAGGTTGTATAAGCTTTATATTAGGAACTATAGGGATTATATTGCCATTATTACCAACAGTGCCTTTTTATTTGTTAACTCTATATTGTTTTTCTAAAGGTTCACAGAGATTACATCAATGGTTTAGGCAAACTGATTTATATAAAAAACATTTGGCAGATTTTGTGCAAAAGCGAACAATGAGCATAAAGGCAAAATTCAAAGTGCTTTTTATGGTAACAGTAATAATGAGCATAGGTTATTATTTTATGCCAGCTGAATTCTTTTGGGTACAATATGTGATGCTTACCGTTTGGATAATACATATTATTTATTTGTTTTGGGGTGGGGCATAAAAACAGAAAAATATAGATGAAAATAAAAATAAGAGGCTAAAATTAGCCTCTTATTTTGCTTTAGCTAAGATAAATACTGTACTTAAAATTAATACTGCTCCCATAAGTTCGATAGAGGAGAAAGTAACATTTAAGAAGATTAAAGAGAGAATAATAGAACAAAGTGGTTCGCCCACAGTTAATATACTGGCTTCAGTTGGACTCAAGTAATCAAGGCTTTTTAAGTAAAAGCAAAAGGCTAATACAGTACCAAATAAAATCATGCTTAAAATTGCACTTAATGTATATAAATTTATCTCTCTTGGTATATCTAGTGGATTATTAAAACAAGAAATAAATATTCCACCAAAGAGCATACTCCATCCCATTACATTTGTAGAGGAGTATTTAGATAATACTTTGCGAGGTTAAAGCGTATAAAATACACAATAAAGTGCAGAAGTGATACCAGCCATAAAGGCTATAGGGGAAAGAATAATTGAAGAAAAATCTCCTTTAGTAACTATTAAAGATGTACCTGTTATAGCGAATAAAATAGAAATGAGTTCAAGACCGGAAGGTCGTTTATGTTTTACTAATAAAGTGTAGAGCATGATGAATACAGGTAAAAGAAATACTAAAATAGTGGCAGTAGGAGCATTGCTGTGATTTATGCAGATATAAAAACCATATTGTGAACCTAATAGCCCAATTACACCTAATATTAATAAAGACATAAAATCTGTTTTTAATACTTGAAATATATTTCGTTCATAGAAAAAATAAGTGATGATTAAAAGGATTAAACCGCTGGCAAGTAAGCGTGTATTTACAAGCCACTCAGGTGTGAAATGTTCTCTACTTATTAAATATTGAACTAAAATTCCCACAAGACCCCACATCGCAGTAGAAGATAATACCATTAAAATACCTTTTAAATGATTATTCATTGAGTGCCTCCGTTGTTTTTCCTATTGTTAATATTTTGGTATAATAAAAATAATGATATTTAAATGAGAAAGAGGTGTAATTCATGGAGATTTTTCATAATGATTGGGCTGAATTTTTAAATCCAGAATTGAAGAAACCATATTATTTAGAACTTCGTAAATTTTTAGTAGATGAGTATAAAACGAGACAGATATTTCCAGACATGTATGATATTTTCAATGCTCTCCATTACACAAGTTATCATGATACAAAAGTTGTGATTTTAGGTCAAGACCCTTATCATGGTGATGGTCAGGCACATGGACTTAGTTTTTCTGTAAAACCTGGAGTAAAAGCTCCACCTTCACTTGTGAATATTTTCAAAGAGTTAAAAGAAGATTTAGGCTGTGAAATACCGAATAATGGATGCTTAAAACCATGGACACAGCAAGGTGTATTATTATTAAACACTGTACTTACAGTGAGAGCACATCAAGCGAATTCTCATCGTAATATGGGGTGGGAAAAATTCACAGATAGAATTATTGAAATCTTAAATGAACGTGAAAAACCTATAGCTTTTGTTTTATGGGGAGCACCTGCTCGCAAAAAGAAAAAAATGATTACGAATCCGAAACATTTCATCGTAGAGTCTGCACATCCAAGTCCATTATCTGCATTTAATGGATTTTTCGGCAGTAGACCATTTTCTAAAGTAAATGCCTTTTTAGAAGCTGTGGGTGAAAAACCTATAAATTGGCAAATTCCTAATCTATGATTAATTTTGCCATATCATCTGGCAGGGAACTGGAGAGACAAATTTCTTCATGGGTAAAAGGGTGAGTGAATTTTAATTTATAAGCATGAAGAGCATGGCGAGCGATTAAATTTAATTTACCACCATAGAGGTCATCTCCTAATAATGGATGACCAAGATAAGACATATGCACACGTATTTGATGTGTTCGCCCTGTTTCTAGCCATAGCTTGATTAAAGAATAATTTTCAAATTCTTTGATTACGCGATAATTGGTGATGGCATGTTTGCCTTCATCATTGACTTCATGCAGAATGATACTATCTTTTTTTCTGCCAATAGGTGCATTTATCTGCCCTTGTTTTTGTGAGAGTTTTCCATGAACTAGGGCATAGTAATATCTTTGAAATTTTTGGTGGTTATTGGCTAATTGATGTTGTAATTGTGGCATTTTAGCAAAAACGACGAGGCCAGAAGTATTTCTATCAAGGCGATAAAGTGGATGACAGCCTACATTTTGATTAGTTTTCGCAAAATGATACATCACGCCATTAGCTAGAGTTTGAGTATTTTCAAATGTCAATGGGTGAGTGAGCATACCAGCTATTTTATCCACGATTAAGAAATAATCATCTTCAAAGACAATATTTAAGGGTATTTGTATAGCTTCTACTTTGGAAGTTACAGGAAGATTGTATTCAATGATGTCATTTGGTTTTACTATTGCCTGTGTAGCACGAACTTTTTGACCATTTACGAAAAATTCATCTTGTCGCTTGATTTTTTTCCATAATGTAGAAGATATATTTTCATGGCGTTTTAAGTAATCTTTAGCTAATTGCTCTTTGACATCTGCTTTGACGATATATTTAATCATAGATACTCCTTAAGATTTATTTACATCTTTGATTTTTTTATAAGCAGTGTAAACAGCGGTGATTACACCTAAGATGATGCCAATTAAAGTGAAAATAGGTGTAGAGTTAAAGTAGATATCAGCTTTTTGCCCTAAGAAAATACAAACGCCAATAGTGATTACAAAGTGAAAACCAATGCCAGATACAAAGGTAAAAGTTTCCCAAGTTGATTTTGGTGCCATAAAATACCTCTTTTCTAAGTTAATAAATTTAAATAAAAGGTTGTGATTTTTAATGAATAAAACAATAAAAGTAATTTATTTATTGATGATGTTATTGATTGTAAATACTTGTGTAGCTTTCGCTCAAAGTGAAGAAAAAAATACACAAACATATAATTGGCAAGCCTTTGATATTGGACCTGCAGAAGATTATAATTATGATTTTGATGCAAATAGCATAAAATATGCAAGAAATGAAGACGGTTCTATCAATAAGAATATCATTATTTATCAGGAAAAGAAAATAAATAATGTGCCAATGTCTTCAGAATTTAATTATTACACAATCACTCAATGTAAGTTGAATATAGAACAGACTTCTATTTGTTTTGGTGATGAATCTTATTATACGAAAAAGGATAAATTCCGTTGGACTGATACACCAATGTATTTGACATGGATTACAGTTAGCCGTGATTCTATAGGTGGATTACGCTTTATACAAATCGTAGAATATGCTAGAGCTCATGATGATATTTTAACAAGTAGAGCATAATTATGAATTTATAATTTAATAATTAATAGAAAATAACCCTCAATAGTTGTTTTATTGATAACTGTTGAGGGTTATTTATTTGGAGCTATTTTATTTATTTAAAACAAATTTTTCAATGGCTTTAGCTACACCATCATTATCGTTTGTATCAGTTACATAATCGGCGATAGCTTTTACTTTATCAATGCCGTTTTCCATAGCAACACCAAGACCGGCAGCTTTGATCATAGTGTAGTCATTGCCTTGGTCGCCACATGCCATAGTTTCAGATTGTTTGATATTTAAATAATCAGCAAGATGTAATAATCCAGCACCTTTATCTACATCTTTATGAGTGATTTCTAAAAAGAAAGGAGCGCTTTTAAATACATTGAAATCTTCTTTAATCCATGCAGGAAGTTTTGCGATAGCCTCATCTAAAATTTCTGGTGGATCAATGAACATAACTTTGATGATATCTTCTTCATCTGTAATATCTGTTAAAGGATTGATGATGTTGATATCAATTTGATTGATACTAGCTTCATGTTCTGTATATTGGCTAGTTTCGTTAGTAATTAAGCCACGACTAGGAGAGAAGGCTTGACAATGTACGCCTAATTCTTGAGCTAATTTAAATAATTTTTTATAATCTGAGCCTTTTAAAATACATTTAGATACTGCTTCACCAGTTTTTGCATCAACGATTAAAGCACCATTAAAGCTTAAAACATATTCGCCTTCATGAATTAAATCTAATTCTTTAAGTGGTGGTTGAAGTCCAGCAAGTGGTCTACCAGAAGCAAGGACAATTTTTACACCTAAAGCTCTAGCTTGAGCTAAAGTTTCTTTTGTTCTATCAGTGATTTGCTTGTCAGAATTAAATAAAGTGCCGTCCATATCAAGGGCTATTAATTTATACATTAAAAATCTCCTTTTATACGTTTATAATTATTCGATTTAGTTAATTGTATAACTAAAGTTACATTTTTATCAAGCTAGCATCATGAAAAAGATAGAGATATTTTTCTTTAATCGGTTTTCGCATGATTTCACTGGCTGCTTGAGCATAAAGTTCTATTTGCATAGCATATTTTGCTTTAGCTTCTATTTGTGTGCAATTATCTGTTTTATAGTCTAATAAAATCAAGCCATCATCTTCTTCTACTAATAAGTCGATAATACCTTGGATAAAGATAGTATCATTATCTTCAGCTTGAGGATAATAGACTTTAGCATTAATCATGCGGTTAAAAGCCAATTCTCTTTGTAGTGATTTTGCTTTTTGAATGCGTAGACCTAGCGGTGAAAATAGAAATTCACGGATATTTTTGCGGTAGATTTTATTTATATGTTGTTTATCGATTATTTCTCTATCAGCTAAATTTTGTAGTTGGGCTAATATGCCTTTATCGGATAAATCGCCGTGGAAATCTAAATGTTGCATCACTGTATGCATTAAACTACCGTATTCTGTAGCAGTCATTTTCGTTTGTTTTTGCAAAAATTGTGGTCGTTTAAAACTGGTTTCCGCAAATAGCGTTTGAGCATTATCATCTTGAGGAGCATAATCGGTTGAAGCAAATTGCTGTTTGATTTCAGTAACGGACAATTTTGCAGGAATGGACAATGCCTCTTGATGAGGATAAGACCAATTCAATAATTTATCAATATTGTCTTTTTGCTTTGTAGCTGGCAATGGCTGTAATTTTTTTACTTTATTGATGATATCTTCATTTACAGTGGAAATTATAGTTTTATCTGTGATATCTAATGAGTTGATTAGAGAAATTTGCCACTGTGAAGGATCATCTAATAAAATAGCACTTTCATTTGTAGCTGATTGACGTCGTAAGACTAAGCCGTCTTTATGGCGAGCAATAGCAGGAGCTAGCCAATCTAAATATGATTTTGCCTGCATGATGAAATAATCAGGTAGAGTTTTTGTCGTTGTTTGCAATTGAGAACAAGTATATTGAATAAATTTTTCCATATTGCGAACAGTACCTGTGAGTATGAGTTTTTCACGAGCTCTAGTCATAGCTACATATAATATACGCATTTCTTCAGCTTTGTACTCTTTGACGATTTGCTGAATGATAGCTTGGCGAGATAAATTTTGATAGCGATAGTGATGTTTGACATCATTTACATAAAGACCTAAGCCGAGTTTTTTATGAAAGAGAACACTTTCTTGAATATCTTTGAGATTGAATTGTTTGCCGATATCAGCAAGAATTACTATAGGAAATTCAAGACCTTTGCTCTTATGAATACTCATGATACGCACTACATCTTCACTATCACTTAGATTTCTAGCTACGGCTAAATCATTTCCCATATGTTGCATTTTATGGATAAAACGCAAGAAGCGGAAAAGACCGCGGAAAGAAGTCTGCTCATAATTGAAAGCTCGATCATAGAGCGCTCTTAAATTTGCTTGGCGTACAGAGCCTTCAGGCAAGCCACCTACATAATCATAATATCCTGTATCATTGAGCAATAGCCAAATCAATTCAGGTACGCTATGACTGCGGGCATAATCTCGCCAATAGTGCAATTTAGTGAGAAAATCATTTACTTTAATCTGCAATTTAGCAAATACTTTTTTATCTATAGGGAGTAATTGTTCTTGTAGCTCATTAATAGATGTCATGAATAATAAAGTTTCATACATATTTAATTGTGGATTGATAAGACGGATATGAGCTAAATCTTCAACAGTGAAATTAAATATAGGTGAGTATAAAATCGCAGTCAGTGGTATATCTTGTTGCGGATTGTCGATTATCTGCAATAATGAAAGCATGATGCGAACTTCTGTTTCTTGGAAATATCCCGTTTCGATAGTAGCATATACAGGAATATTATCTTCGCGAAGTACATCAGCTAATATCTTAGCTTTATCTTGAACAGAACGCAGTAGGATAACGATATCTTTCCATTTTATAGGGCGATAAGTCTTTGTATGTTTATTAAAGACTAAAGGCTGTTTATTCATCAATTCTTTTATGCGAAGAGCAATATATTTAGCTTCAGCTTGAAAGCCTTGTACAGTGTCTTCGTTATCACTATCATCATTATCAGTTAAAGTTAATTTTTGCTGTTTATCCAATAATGTTAATTCAATTGGTGATTTTAAAGTCAAAAATTCACTTTGAGGATAATCAAAACCGCAGTATAAGGCTTCATCTTTGCCATAAGATAATTCTCCAGCTTTTGTAGTCATGATTTGGGAAAAGATGAAATTGACGCCATCAAGGATTTCCTTGCGACTGCGGAAGTTTTGGGCTAAATCAATGCGAAGACAATCTTCTTCATGAGGATATTGATGATATTTAGCTAAGAATAATTCTGGCTCAGCTAAACGGAATTTATAAATGCTTTGTTTTACATCGCCGACAAAAAATAAATTTGGTTTAGTGCGTGAAGCGATTAGATTTAAAATAGCTTCTTGAACTCCGTTTGTATCTTGGTATTCATCGACCATGATTTCTACATATTTTTCCTGTAATGTCTGAGCGATTGATGAAGGTATCAGCTTTTCAGCAGTGGAATTTTCTTCAGCGAGTAATTTCAAAGTGAAATGTTCAAGGTCAGAAAAATCGACTAAAGAGCGTTCGTTTTTAGCTTTACTAAAAGCTTGAGAAAATTCTATGGTTATATTACATAAGCTATTGGCTTGTTTATACAATTGAGGCATATCGGAGAGTGTATCTTCAATAGTTTGCGTAAAATAATGCTCTTTTAATTGTTTGATGATTTTCTTGGTTTCATCACGAAGAGCGGAAATGGTAGCTTTATCTTCTTCACTTACAGAGAATTTTTTAGAAATTCGCAGAGCTTTAAATTTAAATTCATTGATTAAATTAAAAAATTCTTGCCATGAAGTGTCGATTAAATTATTTAAATCATAAAGAAAAGCTAAATCTTCACTGGCAATATCTGCATAAGGTGGTAAGTTTAAATCTGTAGCTAATTGATACATCTTCTGGCTATTGTCTATGGCTATATTTAAACCATCTTTGACATTGTCTTTGATTATCTGTAGCCATGGGCAATCATTGAGTTCATCAGCATTATTGATTTGAAAATATGAAGGTAGAGCTTTCAGCCATTGTAAAGGAAAAGGCTGACTGCGAGAGTATTCATATAGCTTTAAGATGATATCATAGGTGCTATCATCGCCACGTTCATTGCCATAGGTGTCAGTAAATTCTAGAAAGTCTTCATTATCATCTTTGTCATAATTCGTTTCAAAGAGTTCTTCAAGTACATCGAGTTTTAATAATTCAATTTCTTGAGGATTAGCAAGACGAAATTTAGGATCTAAGCCTAATTGATGAAAATATTGGCGAATGATATTTTGACAAAAAGCATGAAGTGTGGAGATTGAAGAAGCGTTTAATAATATGAGTTGACGCTCTTTATCTTTATCGGATAATTTCTCTGTGATGGCACTGGCGATACGTTCACGCATTTCAGATGCAGCTGCATTAGTGAAGGTAACGACTAGTATTTGATTGATGTCGCATGTTTTATTTACAATGCGTTGAATTACACGCTCTACTAATACAGAGGTTTTCCCTGAGCCAGCAGCTGCGGCTACGAGGATATTTTTATCATAAGTATTTATAGCTTGTTGTTGCTGTGCTGACCAAGGCATGGAATTCCTTCTTTCTGTTTTAATTTTTCAATGATTTCTTCATCATTGAGTTGATTTATTTCTCGATAATTATAGCCGGAGATATATTTATCAAAACGACAGATGGCGATATATGGGCAGTATTTGCAGGCTGTTTCATCTTTTAATTTATACGGTGCGATATCAGCATTGCCCTTTAAAATTTCACTGCCAGCTTCTTTTAAAGTATTTTCGATATGTTTCATCAATAAATCGAATTCTTCTGCTGTTTTTACATAGGAACGACTTTGAGCGGAGATATCATCTTGATTTTTATTTAAACGCACTTTGATAAAATTAGAAGAGTCATCAATTTTTTTGATGATTTCTGGATCTGCCAATACCCAGCCAGGCATACGCATTTTCTTTTCAATTTCTGTTTTAATTTGTTGAACGGATAATTTATTAGTACCTGTGATGATAGGCGTTTTTAAAAAGCAATATAAAATACCAGCAGGAATGGCATTTTCCATATTATATAATTGCAAAGTAGTATTTTGAGCCACTAAAAGATAAGTCAAAAGCTGTAATTTCAAGCCATAATATACTTGTAGTAGATTAATAAAAGCATTGCCTGATTTATAGTCAATGACTAGATAGTAATTATCATTGAAATCAATGCGGTCAATCTGCCCAATGATTTCTATTTTGTGATTATCTTCATCTGTGAACAATAAAGGAGACATAGAGCTATTAGCACCGAAATCTTGCTCTAGAGCTTTAGGTGAAAATTCACTGTGTTTGGCAAATTCCACTAGACGCATCAAAGAATCAATGGATAATTGCTCAATTCTCTGCAAAAGATGTCTATAGCGATTGGAACTTAAGAGAATTTCATTTTGCAATTTAGGAGCAATCGTTTTGATGATTTGTTTGCAAATTTGTTGACATTGTTCATGAGTTACATCTTGCCATGATATTTGTCGTTTTACGAGGATTTCTCCAAATTGGTGCATGATGGCGTGGAGTAAAATCCCTAAATCTGGAGCGGCAAATTTAAATTCTTTGCGTTCTTGTAGATTTAAGGCATAATGAGCAAAATGTTTGAATGGGCAATTAAAGAATTGTTCAAAGCGTGTTACACTGCCACGAAGTGTTTTGCGTTTCGTATATAATTTACTAGCTAAATCAGATGGCAATACAGGTTTTGGTGCTTGGGCGAAAATACTTTGTAGTGCCGTAGATAAAGGCACATCAGCAGTTAAGAGATAATTATAAACATCTTGCCAAAATGACGCTAAATCTTCACCATCACGAGCTTGGCGAAGAGCTGAAGTCAAATGACTAAGCGTCTTTCTTGTTGTAGATACTTGCATGGTCTTTATTGCAAATGAGCTATCTAAAGGATTTTCTTTTAGCGTAAAATCACTTGGATAAGAGATTATTTTATCTAGAGGAATAGCTGTGAACTTTGCTTTAGGCAAAATTTTTTGCAATCTAGTTATCAAGATGGATTTATTCAGTCCAGCTCCTTCACCATCGGCTAGAGCATAAGATACCCAAAGATAATCTGTAGCTAAGGAAAAGCCTTTGTAGAGAAGATATCTTTCGGCAAAATTATCTTCCATTGTACCACTAGAGATATTTAGCCCTAGACTTGCCATCAATAAACGTTCAGCATCACTTAAGATACCTTCTGTTTTACTATGGCGAGGCATGATTTTTTCATTAGCACCTAAAATATAAATAGTTTTTTTATTGTTTAAAGTATTATGTTCAAATGGTGCAAGTGTAACATAATCATAGCCAGGTGGTATCAAAGCAATCTGTATACTATCTAAGCCATCATTAATTAATTTTAAATAATTTTCAAGATTGATATAATCCTTGCCACATATTTGCACTAATTGATCCATCAATTCAATGATATTATCCCAGATTTGATGATGTTCTTTGGCAAGGGCAATATCATTTTGTTCTTGGGCTATTTTTTCCCATAATTGCAATTGAGTCGGTATTTGTAAATCGAGCAGAAAATCATATAGGGCAAGCGTATATTCCTCGATAGTCTGCGAATTTTGGCAAGCAGTGTAGAACTTCTCTAAAGGAGCGACTAAACTGCGTCTAGTTAAATTTATAGCAGTGAAATTAGCTTCTTCTTCCAAATCTGTGCCCATAGAGTCAATCTGTTTATGGTGAGAAAAACGCCAATCATTTTCTTCACACCAGCGATTGCGACCGCGAAGACCAAAAGCTAAGACGTAATTTTCCAATTTATCAATGGCTTTACGAGCGATAGCTTTTTGTTCTGTTAAATTTAATTCTATTTTATCTGTATTTTCTTCGAGGTTTTTAAGTGATTGTAAATATTTGTCATTGAAGAAATCAGTCTTAAAAGCTCGAAATAATGGTTCGTATTGCCATGTAGAAATAGCCTCTAGGCTAGAGCGGATTAATTCAGCTAGAGGATGATGAGCAGTTTGTCGCTTGCTATCGCTGAAATAAGGAATATTAAAATCATTCAAGACTGCTTGTAATAATTCGCTATAATCTTCACTACTGCGGATTAAAATACCGATATCATAATGGCGATAATTTTCTTCGCGACATAGACGCAAAATATCGCAGGCGACAGCTTCACATTCTAAACGGCGATTAGGTGCTTCGACTATTTGAAGACCGCCAGTATAATTTCTTTTCGTTAAAGGAAATTTAAATAATTGCTCTTCAATAAAGGCTAAATCTTGTTGTTTATGGCGGTGATTTTTTGTAAGTGTAGTTATCTTTGTAGGTAGAGCTAATTTTTTAGCCATATTATTTATCTGTTGAAATACATTGAATTGGCGATGAAATAAAGCAGTAGGTGCTTCATGTTCAATATCATTTAAATTGTTGATGCATAATGTTAAATGAATATCACTAGCTAATGCTAATAATTGTTCAACTACGCGAACATGTTGAGGATTGAAAGCATCAAAACCATCTATCCAAATTTCAGCATCTTGGAGCCATGTACATTCAGGTAATTTTTTGATCGCAAGTTCCATCATATCCTCGCTATCGTGATAGCGACCAGCCATCTGTTCATCAAGACCAGCGTAAATAGAAGTTAAATCACTTAATTTTTGTTTGAGTGAATCATTATCGATAAGCGTTAGAATATCTTGCAAAGTAGTAACGCTGATACCAGAAGTTTTGAATTCTTCAATGATTTGTGATACAGAAGCTGTGAAATGATGTTGGCGAGCAGCCTTGGCTAAGATAGAGAGTTTTGTAGAACTTAAAACTCTAGATAATAATAATTCTTTGCCGATTTCATTGAGATGTGGATGGAGTATCCCACCGCAACGCATTAATACTTGATAGGCAAGTCTACTCATGCCCAAGACATAAGCTCTAGTAAAACCGCCATAATCTTTTAATTCTAAAGCTAATTGACGTTCAATCGCAAAAGTCATATGGTCAGGCAATAATATAACTAGAGGTTTCCCTGTCGGTGAATGGATTAATTTTTCTTTAATGGTATTTAAACAAGCTGTGGTTTTTCCACTTCCTGCTCTGCCAATGATGAATTCTAACATAAGATTACCTCACAAATTTATCAAAAATATATTGGCTTAATTATATCATAATCGAGTAAAATCACTGTTTCGTTTAGCAGTAAAAACGACTTCTTATTGACAATTGAAAAATATTTGTATACATTGATGTCTTGTCAGTTGTTAATATTTGATGTATAATATCAAAAAATATTCCATGAAGGAGAAATCTTGATGTTGTCTTTAAAAGAAGAAGTAGAGCAATTAAAAAAAGAAAAAAATGCTGTTATTTTGGCACATTATTATGTTCCTGATGATGTTCAAGAAGTCGCAGATTATATAGGAGATTCGTTTTATTTAAGTAAAATTGCTAAAAATATTGGTGCTGATTTAATCGTATTTGCAGGAGTATCTTTCATGGGTGAAAGTGCAAAAATTTTAAATCCTAAAAAGAAAGTATTATTGCCAGATAGATATGCAGATTGTGCTATGGCACATATGGCAAGCGTAGATAAAGTAAAAAAAATGCGTGAAGAAGTCGAAGACTTAGCAGTAGTTTGTTATATAAATTCTACAGCTGAATTAAAAGCAGTCTCTGATGTTTGTGTAACTTCTTCTAACGCAGTTGAGATTGTGAAAAAATTATCAAATAAAAATATTTTCTTCATTCCAGATGGTAACTTAGGAGCATATGTAGCGAGCAAAGTTCCTGAAAAGAATATTATCTGCAATGATGGTTATTGTCCAATACATAGAAAAATAAGTGCAAATTTAGTGATTGAAACGAAAAGAGCACATCCAAATGCGTTATTTTTAGTTCATCCAGAGTGTAGTGAAGAAGTAACGAATTTAGCTGATTTTGTAGGCAGTACATCAGAAATTATAAAGTTTGCCACTAATTCTGAGGAAAAAGAGTTCATCATTGGTACAGAAAATGGTGTTATGTATGAATTGAAACAAAAAAATCCAGATAAGTTATTTTTGCCAGCAATACCTAGACAATATTGTGATGACATGAAAAAAGTTACTTTAACGAAAGTTAAAGATAGCTTAGTGAATGAAAGATATGTGGTAGAAGTTGATGAAGAGTTAAGTATCAAAGCGATGAAACCACTTGAAAAAATGTTAGAATTAGCAAAATAATGAAGGTGTAAATATGCAAAATTATAAAACAGATATATTGATTGTAGGTACTGGTGCTAGTGGCTTATTTGCAGCACTACATTGTCCTATTGATAAAAATATATTGATGATAACAAAAGATGCTGTAGAAAATAGTGATTCTTTCTTAGCACAAGGTGGTATTTGTGTCTTAAGGGACGAAAATGATTATGATAGTTTTATGGAAGATACATTGAAAGCTGGTCATTATGAAAATAGAAGAGAGTCTGTAGATATAATGATACGTTCTTCTCGTGAAGTCATAAATGAATTGATTGGCTATGGTGTAGATTTTGCTAAACAAGCAAATGGCGAATTGAATTATACAAGAGAAGGTTGTCATTCTAAAGCTAGAATTTTATTTCATGAAGATATCACAGGTAAAGAAATCACTAGAAATTTATTAAAAGCAGTACAGAAATTACCTAATGTACATATTTTAGAATATGTCACTATGTTAGATTTAATTGAACAAGATAATACTTGTTTTGGTATTTTGGCTAAGGATAAAAATGATGAGTATTTAACTATTGAAGCAGATAATACAATTTTAGCTAGTGGAGGTATAGGTGGATTATATGAACATTCCACAAATTATCCTCATTTGACAGGTGATGCTATAGCGATAGCACTTCGCCATAATATAAAACTTGAAAATCCAGACTATGTACAAATTCATCCAACTTCATTATATACAAATAAACCAGGTAGAAGTTTTTTAATCTCTGAATCTGTAAGAGGTGAAGGAGCAAAATTATATGACAAAGATGGAAAGCGTTTTGCAAATGAAGTTTTGCCTAGAGATTTAATGACAGCAGAAATCAAAAAACAAATGGCAAAAGATAATATGCCTTATGTTTGGTTAGATATGACAGTTCTTGGTAAAGATGTGATTTTAAATCATTTTCCTCATATCTATGAAAAATGTCTTGAAGAAGGTTTTGATGTAACTAAACAATGGATACCGATTGTACCAGCACAGCATTATTATATGGGTGGTATTCATGTAGATAAATACAGCAAAACTACAATGAACAATCTATATGCCGTTGGTGAAACAAGTTGTAATGGAGTTCATGGAGCAAATAGATTAGCTAGTAATTCATTATTAGAAGGATTGGTCTTCGCCAAAAGAGCAGTTAATAAAATCCATGATGGTGAAAATGCACAACATAAAAAATACGATATAGATTTTGCTCAATTAGCAAATAATGTACAACAAAATATAGATAGAGAAAAAATAATCTTAGCTCAAGAATATAAAAAAGCTATTTTCAATGAAATGGATAAAGTGAGAAGTGCAAGATGAATGAAATAACAATGAAAATGAATGCAGATAAATTGATCTTGATGGCATTGCAAGAAGATATTACTAGCGAAGATGTAACAACTAATGCCATTATGCCAGAAAAAGTTTTGGGCGAAGTGGATTTAATCTGCAAAGGTGAAGGTGTAATAGCGGGTTTAAATGTATTTGCTAGAACCTTTGAATTATTAGATAAAGATACCGAAATTATATTTATGGCTAAAGATGGCGATAAAGTGAACAAAGGCGATTTACTTGCCAAAGTAAAAGGCGATATCAGAGTATTATTGTCAGGAGAACGCGTGGCATTAAACTATTTGCAGAGAATGAGTGGAATTGCCACATATACAAATCAAGTAGTAAATTTATTAGCAGGCAGTAAAACAAAATTATTAGATACGAGAAAGACCACACCGAATATGCGTATTTTTGAAAAATATGCTGTTACAGTAGGTGGAGGAAATAATCATCGTTATAATCTATCTGATGGTATCTTATTAAAAGATAATCATATTGGAGCTGCTGGCAGTGTAAAAAAAGCTATAGAATTAGCTAGAGCATATGCTCCATTTGTACGCAAAATAGAAGTTGAAACAGAAAATTTAGATATGGTAAAAGAAGCTCTAGAAGCCAGAGCAGATATCATCATGCTTGACAATATGAGCATAGATATGATGGAAGAAGCCATAAAACTCATAGACGGAAAAGCTCAAACTGAATGTTCTGGAAATGTAACTAAAGAAAATATACAAGCATTAGCTAAAATCGGTGTGGACTTCATTTCTAGCGGTGCATTGACTCATTCAGCACCAATTTTAGATTTATCGTTAAAACATTTGCATAGAATTTGATTATAAATTAAGGAGTGTAAATAATGTTATTACAAAGATTGGAAGCTTTGCCAGTAGGTAGTTTCCATTATAAATTATTAGTTATCACAGGTCTTGGTTGGTTATTTGATGCAATGGATACAGGGCTTATCGCCTTTGTATTACCTGTACTTGGTAAAGAATGGGGCTTGTCCGCTGGACAGATGGGGGCTATCGGCTCTATTGGTCTTGTGGGTATGGCAATAGGGGCAGTAATTGCAGGCTCTATCGCTGATAAATTCGGTCGTAAAGCTGTATTTTCCGCAACAGTAATTTTGTACAGTATAGCCACAGGACTTTGTGCAGTTTCATGGAGTTATGAATCCTTGTTGATTTTCCGCTTCTTCGTTGGTTTTGGTCTAGGCGGTGAACTTCCTGTAGCTGCAACACTTATGTCTGAATATGCACCAACAAATTTACGTGGTAGATTTATCGTCTTATTAGAAAGCTTCTGGGGCGTGGGCTGGATAGCAGCTGCTTGTATCGCTTACTTATTCATTCCTGTTTATGGTTGGCATTATGCTTTTATCATTGGTGCTTTACCTGCTATTTATGTATTTTTCATTCGTTTGCATATGCCTGAATCTGTAAGATATTTATTATCTAAAGGCAAAGTAGAAGAAGCTCAAAAAATTGTAGATGATTTGGAAATGCGTCTTGGTGTTAAATATAAAGGCGATTTAAAAGTAACAACTGATGATACACCTACAGAAAAACCAAAATTAAAAGATTTATGGTCTGGTAAATATTTAGCAAGAACAATCATGCTTTGGATTGTATGGTTTGGTATTGTTTATAGTTATTATGGAATTTTTACATGGCTGCCTGCTATCGTTTATCAGCAAGGTTTTGCCTTTGTAAAAACTTTTGAATATGTGCTTTTAATTACCTTTGCTCAGCTTCCTGGATATTTCTGTGCGGCATGGCTGGTGGATAAATTAGGCAGAAAATATACATTATCTTTATTTTTATGTATGAGTGGTGTAGCAAGTTATTTCTTCGGACAAGCTCAAAGTGCAGAATTGATTATCTTCTGGGGCTGTGTGATGTCCTTCTTTAATCTTGGTGCATGGGGTGTTGTTTATACTTATACACCAGAACTTTATCCAACAGCTATCCGTGCTATGGGCAGTGGTTGGGCAGCAGGTGTCGGTCGTATCGGTGGTATGGCTGCTCCACTTGTTGTAGGTATGATGATAGAAGCTGGAAGAGATATGCATACTGTTTTCTATATGTTTGCTAGTGTATTTATCATTATTGCTGTAGCAGTATTTGCTTTAGGTGTAGAAACTAAACAGAAAAACTTGGAAAATATTTAAATATAGTCTAAATAAAAATAGCAGGTACAAATGTATCTGCTATTTTTTTATCGGCAAATTAAAGATAATTATTAGATAAATTAGGTATTGAAGCAGAAAGTGATAAAATTGCTTATGGTATCAGCTATGAATATCAAGATAGTGATTCCACAACAGCTAATAAATGGCTTGCGAATGTAACATTTAAATTCTAAAAAAATAATTTTTATTTAAAACTGCACTTTAAAGGTAAAAAGCCTTTAAAGTGCAGTTTTTTTATCTTAATACAATCTTAATATAGTAGCTATATTTCATAACACTATTTTTATTTTTCCTGTAGTAAGATATAAAAATGCAAGGAGGAATAAAAATGGAAATTTGGATTTGGATAAGTGGCATAGTAGCTACATTGTTGCTTATCTATTATTTTTACATACTTATGAAGGGGGATGAACAATAATGAGTGCAGATATTATTATGCAATATATTGTATTTTTAGTTGTACTGGTTGTTCTTTCTATTCCATTAGGTACTTATATGGCAAAAGTTATGAATGGTGAACATGTATTTTTGTCAAAAATATTATTACCAATTGAAAATCTTATTTATAAAATTATAGGTGTAAAAAAAGATGAAGAAATGACTTGGAAAACATATTTATCATCTGTAATATGGTTTTTCTTTATTGGCTTAGGATTTTTATATATTTTTCAATGTTTCCAGGATAAATTGCCCTTCAATCCGCAAAATATTGACCCTATGAGTTGGCACTTATCTTTTAATACAGCAGCAAGTTTCGCTACAAATACAAACTGGCAATCATATAGTGGTGAAGCACAATTGAGTTATTTTTCTCAATTTATGGGACTTACTACGCAAAACTTTGTTTCAGCCGCGACTGGTATAGCTGTTTTATTTGCTTTAATTCGTGCATTTGTTAGAGCAAAATCACATACTATTGGTAACTTTTGGGTGGATTTAACGCGTTCTACAATTTATATTTTATTACCATTAAGTGTGGTAGTTACTATGGCCTTAGTTTCTCAAGGTGTAGTACAGAATTTATCTCCAGGACAAGAAGTACAATTAGTTGAACCTATTGCTGTAGATAGTGAAGGTAATATCATTGAAAATGCTACTATTGATAAAGATAATAACATAGTATTTGTTGATGGCGAAAAAGTAGAAGGTGCGACAATTGTTACAAAACAATTCGTGCCAATGGGACCTGGTGCAAGCCAGATTGCTATTAAACAATTAGGTACAAATGGTGGTGGATTCTTCGGTGTAAATTCCGCGCATCCATTAGAAAACCCTAACTCACTTACAAATATGATTGAATGTACTGCTTTATTATTAATTCCAGCAGGATTATGTTTTACATTTGGTCGTAATATAAGAGATAAAAAACAAGGTATTGCTATTTTTGCAGCTATGTATATCATGTTGATAGCATTTTTATCAATTATAGCAATAAATGAACAGAATGGTACTCCACAGCTTGCTCAAAATGGTGCTGTAGATATTGTTAGCACGGATTATCAAGCTGGTGGAAATATGGAAGGTAAAGAAGCTCGTTTTGGTATAGTTCAATCTTCTACTTGGGCAGCTTATACAACAGCTGCATCAAATGGTTCAGTAAACTCTATGCATGATAGCTATACACCACTTGGTGGTTTAGTTACAATGCTTCAAATGCAATTAGGAGAAGTTATTTTTGGCGGTGTTGGTTGTGGTTTATATGGTATGTTAGCATTTGCTATATTAACTGTATTTATTGCAGGATTAATGGTTGGTCGTACACCTGAATATCTCTGTAAAAAAATAGAGCCATTTGAAATGAAATGGGCTGTACTTGTATGTTTAGCAACACCAATTGGTATTTTAGTAGCAAGTGGTATTGCAGCTATAGTGCCTAGTGTAGCAGACAGTTTAAATAATGTAGGAGCTCATGGTTTTTCTGAGGTATTATATGCTTATTCTTCTGCTGGTGGTAACAATGGTTCTGCATTTGCTGGCTTTAATGCGAATACACCATTTTTAAATACTAGTATTGGTTTAACTATGATTTTTGCACGTTTATTACCTATTGTTGGTATTTTAGCTATAGCAGGTAGTTTAGTACAGAAGAAAAAAGTGGCAGTTACCGCAGGTACTTTATCTACAAGTAATGCAATGTTTGTGTTCTTGTTGATATTTATTGTAATTTTAGTAGGTGCGCTAAACTTTTTCCCAGCGTTATCTTTGGGACCTATTGCTGAATATTTCAGCATGATTTCATAAGGGGAGTGCTAAAAATAATGATAAAAACTAAATCAGCTCTCAGTGATAATCAAATGGTTGTAAGAGCTATTAAAGATTCATTTGTAAAATTAAGTCCAAAAGTGCAAGCTGAAAACCCTGTAATGTTATTAGTATATATTTCAGCAATTTTGACTTCTTTACTTTGGGTAGCATCACTTAGTGGTGTACAAGATGTTTCATCTGGTTATACTTTAGCAATTGCTATAATTTTATGGTTAACTTGTATTTTTGCTAATTTTGCTGAAGCCATTGCTGAAGGCAGGGGCAAGGCACAAGCTGATGCACTTCGTGCAGCTAAAAAAGATGTAGAAGCGTATAAACTTCATGATGCAAATAATAAAGAAAATTATGAGGTAGTAGTATCTTCTTCATTAAAAAAAGGAGACATTGTTATTGTTAAAGCAGGTCAACAAATTCCTGCTGATGGTGAAGTAATTGAAGGGGCAGCATCTGTTGATGAATCAGCAATAACAGGTGAATCTGCTCCAGTTATTAGAGAAAGTGGTGGCGACCGTAGTGCTGTAACAGGTGGTACGACTGTTACTTCTGATTGGCTTGTAGTTCGTGTTACTTGTGATAGTGGCGAATCTTTCTTGGACAAAATGATTTCTATGGTTGAAGGCGCTGCGAGAAAGAAAACTCCAAATGAAATGGCTTTGCAGATTTTCTTAATAGCTCTTTCTATTATTTTCATTTTAGTAACAATGTCTTTATATACTTACTCTGATTTTTCTGCTAAACAAGCAGGTATGGAAAATCCTTCTTCAATAACAACTTTAGTCGCTTTACTTGTGTGTTTAGCTCCTACGACAATTGGTGCTTTGCTTTCAGCTATTGGTATAGCTGGTATGAGTAGATTAAATCAAGCTAATGTATTAGCAATGAGCGGTCGTGCTATTGAAGCTGCTGGTGATGTTGATATTTTAATGCTTGATAAAACAGGGACAATAACACTTGGAAATCGTCAAGCTTCTGAATTTATTCCTGTAGATGGAATTGATGAAAAAACTTTGGCAAATGCTGCTCAGCTATCTTCTTTAGCTGATGAAACTCCAGAAGGTCGTAGTATTGTAATTTTAGCTAAAGAAAAATTTGGCATTCGTGGCAGAAATATTGAGGAAAATCACATGGAATTTATACCGTTCACTGCTAAAACTAGAATGAGTGGTGTAAATTATGATGGTCATGAAATTAGAAAAGGTGCTGCTGATGCAGTAAAATCTTATGTAATAGAAAATGGTGGTACTTATTCTGCTCAATGTGAAGAAGCTGTGAAACGTGTAGCTCAAATAGGTGGTACACCATTAGTTGTAGCTCAAGATTATAAAATATTAGGTGTTATTAATTTAAAAGATATTGTAAAAGATGGTGTAGCAGAAAAATTTGCTGACCTTCGTAAAATGGGTATTAAAACTATTATGATTACAGGTGATAACCCATTAACAGCAGCAGCTATAGCCGCTGAAGCAGGTGTAGATGACTTCCTAGCAGAAGCTACACCAGAAGGTAAATTAGCCATGATACGTGATTTTCAAGCTAAAGGTCATTTAGTAGCAATGACTGGTGATGGTACAAATGATGCTCCAGCACTTGCTCAAGCAGATGTAGCAGTAGCAATGAATACAGGTACTCAGGCTGCTAAAGAAGCTGGTAACATGGTAGATTTAGACTCTTCACCTACAAAATTAATTGAAGTAGTTCGCATTGGTAAACAATTATTAATGACTCGTGGTAGTTTAACTACATTTAGTATTGCTAATGATTTAGCAAAATATTTTGCGATAATACCATCATTATTTTTATCTTTATACCCTGGATTATCGGCATTAAATATCATGAATTTGCACAGTCCTCAATCTGCAGTTTTATCAGCAATAATTTATAATGCACTTATTATTGTGGCATTAATTCCTTTGGCTTTAAAAGGTGTAAAATATCGTGAAGTTCCAGCAGGAGAATTATTAAAGAGAAATCTTTTGATTTATGGTTTAGGTGGTATTATAGTACCATTTGTATGTATAAAAATTATTGATGTTATATTAGTTGGTCTGGGCCTAGCTTAAGAAAGGTGAGTTTGTAATGGATAATTTCAAAAAAGCATTGCTATCAGTAATTACTTTTACTGTTTTTTGTGGATTTATTTATACGATGGTAATGACAGGCATTTGTCAAGTATTATTCCCAAATTCTGCAAACGGTAAAATTATTGAAGTAAATGGTGTAAAATATGGTAGTGAATTATTAGGCCAACAATATACAAGTGATAGATATATGTGGGGTCGTATAACAAAAATTGATGTTAGTACTTATAAAGATACTGAGGGAAATCAGTTAGCATATGCAGCTCCATCAAATTTAAGTCCTGCAAGTGAAGATTATGAAAAATTAATAGCACAGCGTGTAGAAAAAATCAGAAAAGCTAATCCAGAAAAAGGTAATGAGCCTATTCCTGTAGATTTGGTTACTAATTCTGGTAGCGGTTTAGATCCAGATATATCTGTAGTTGCAGCTAAATACCAAGTGGATAGATTAGCTCGTGAAAATAATATGAGTAAAGAAGAAGTAAATGATATTATTGAAAAATGTACTAATCATAAAGTATTAGGATTTTTTGGTGAAGAAACTGTAAATGTTTTAAAAGTTAATCTAATGTTAGATAAAATAATTTAATATTTTTAAATTGATAACCTCCACGTCAAATATATATCAAATATATTTTGATGTGGAGGTATATTGGTTTATAACATATATGCAATTGGGAGGGGCTTATATGCCAATTATACGAAAATCGCCAGAGAAAATTTTGGAACAAATTCATATAGAAGAGCATGAATCAAAACGAGGAAAATTAAAAATATTTTTTGGCTATGCAGCAGGTGTTGGTAAAACTTATGCTATGTTAGAAGCTGCACATGAAGCCAAAAAGCAAGGAATTGATGTAGTAGCAGGCTATATAGAACCTCATGCAAGACCAGCAACTGCAGCTTTAGTTAATGGTTTAGAAGTAATTTCACCATTAGTGATTAATCATAAAGATATAACTTTAAATGAATTTAATTTAGATGCAGCTATAAAAAGAAATCCACAACTAATTTTAGTTGATGAATTAGCACATACAAATGCAGATGGTTGTCGTCATATCAAACGTTATCAGGATATTGAAGAATTATTGAAAGCAGGTATTGATGTATATACAACAATTAATGTACAACATATAGAAAGCTTAAATGATATTGTGGCTTCAATTACCAAAATAATTGTGAGAGAACGTATACCAGATAGAATTTTTGATGAAGCTGAGCAAGTGGAATTAGTAGATATAGAACCATCGGATTTAGTAACACGTTTATCAGAAGGAAAAATTTACCAAAAAGAACAAGCTGATAGGGCATTAGGCAATTTTTTTACTGTTGAAAATTTAACAGCGCTTAGAGAAATTGCACTTCGTCGCATGGCTGATAGAGTAAATAAAATATCTTTAAAGGTTAAGAATGAAAATAATAAAGATTATTATACGAATGAACATATTTTAGTATGTTTATCATCATCGCCATCAAATTCTAAGATTATTCGTACAGCGGCAAGAATGGCAAATGCTTTTAAAGCTCAATTTACAGCTTTATTTGTGCAGACATCAAGTTTTGAAAAAACTTCATTAGAAAATAAAAAAAGATTGAAGGAAAATATTCATTTAGCAGAGCAATTAGGAGCAAAAATTGAAATGGTAGTAGGAGAAGACATACCGTTTCAAATAGCAGAATTTGCAAGACTTGCTGGTGTATCAAAATTAGTCATAGGAAGAAGTATTGCTAGAAATGGATTTATGCGTTTAATGCGTAAATCTTTTACCGATAAATTAATTGAACAATTACCGAATTTAGATATACATGTAATTCCAGATAATAAAGCTTTATTTTATAAAAATTTTTGGAAGAAATCAGTAAATGAAAGAGAGATATGTAATACTTCAGATATTATAACTATATTAGTTATTTTAATAATAACTAGTATGATTGGTATGTTATTTTATTCAATGAATTTAGGCGAAGCTAATATCATGACAGTATATATCTTAGGTGTATTAATTGCTGCCTTAAAAACATCGAAGAGATTATATAGTGTAGTATTATCTGTTTTGAATGTATTAGCATTTGATTTTTTATTTATTGAACCTAGATATACTTTTACGGCATATGACCCAGTATATATTATTACGTTCTCTGTAATGTTTGTATCAGCTTTTGTTACAGGTGGTCTCACTAATAAAATAAAAAAACAAGCTATACAGTCTGCTAAATTAGCTTATCGAACTAAAATATTATTAGAGACAAATCAATTATTGCAACAAGCAGGCAGTGATGCAGCTATAGCAACCGTTACATCTCATCAACTTTTAAAATTGTTAAACAAAACAATAGTGTATTATAGTGCGGATAAAAAAGGTTTATTGCCACCTGTTGTTTATAATGTAAAAAATGATGTTCATACAGAACAATTGATAAATAGTAATGAAAGAGCTGTAGCACAATGGGTTTATAAAAATAATAAACGAGCAGGTGTAAAAACAGGTACATTAAATAATGCTAAATGTCAGTATTTGGCAATTCGTTCTAAAGATAATGTATATGGTGTTGTAGGTATAGCTATTAATAATGAAGATTTAGATGTATTTGAAAATAATTTGGTCTTATCTATTTTAGGTGAATGTGCATTAGCTTTAGAAAAAGAAATATATAGTAAAAAGCGTCAAGAAATTTATTTACAAGCAAAAAATGAACAGCTTAGGTCAAATTTGTTGCGTTCAATTTCACATGATTTAAGAACACCACTTACAAGTATTTCTGGTAATGCTGACTTTTTATTGAGTAATAGCGCTAAAATAGATGATGTTAAACGACAGGAATTATATAATAATATTTATGATGATTCAATGTGGTTGATTAATTTAGTAGAAAATATTTTATTTATTACACGTATAGAAAATAAGACGATGAAGATTAACTTACAAACTGAGTTATTAGACGATATTATAAATGAAGCTTTAAAGCATTTATATCGTCGAGGAAAAAATCATCATATAGTTTTTGAAGAAACAAAAGATATAATGATGGTAAAAGTTGATGCACGTTTATTAGTACAAGTATTTATAAATATAATAGATAATGCCATAAAATATACCCCAAAAGGTTCAACTATTACTATTAGTGCAAAAATAAAAAGTGATAAAATTGAAGTTTCTATCGCAGATAATGGTCAAGGTATTAGTAATGAAGCAAAAGATAAGCTTTTTGAAATGTTTTATACAGCAAATTCTACTGTAGCTGATAGTAGAAGAGGAATTGGTATAGGTCTTAGTTTGTGTAAATCTATTATTATGGCACATGGTGGAGAGATAAAAGTAAGAGATAATAAACCACAAGGAACAGTTTTTATATTTACGTTACCAAAAGAGGAGATTAATTTTAATGAATAAGCCAATGATATTAATTGTTGAAGATGATGCAGCAGTTAGAAATTTAATATCTACTACATTAAAAATGCAAAATTATAAATTTCACGTAGCAACTACAGGCTCACAGGCTTTATTAGAAGCAGTATCAAATCAACCAGATATTATGCTATTGGATTTGGGGCTTCCTGATATGGATGGGGTAGAAATTATAACAAAAGTTCGTTCGTGGTCAAATATGCCAATTATTGTAATTAGTGCTAGATGTGAAGATAGAGATAAAATTGAAGCTTTAGATGCTGGGGCAGATGATTATATAACAAAGCCTTTTTCTGTAGAAGAATTTTTAGCTAGACTTAGAGTTACTATTCGTAGAATAAATTATGTACAAACTCCGCATAAGGAAAATAGTATATTTGTTAATGGCGAGTTAAAGATAGATTATGTATCTGGTTGTGCATATTGTAGAGGTAAAGAATTACATTTAACACCGATTGAATATAAATTATTATGTTTATTAGCTAAAAATATAGGCAAAGTATTAACGCATACTTATATAACACGAGAAGTATGGGGTAATGCTTGGGATAATAATGTGGCTTCTTTGCGTGTGTTTATGGCTACATTGCGTAAGAAAATAGAAATAGATACAGCTAATCCAGAATATATTCAAACACATATAGGGATTGGCTATCGTATGTTAAAGCTTGATTGATAATATAATTATTGATAGTAGTTTAAAATTGGTTTTTATTTTTATCGGCAAAATAAAATTGAAAAATAATCGATATTTTGGGTTGATAACTTGCTGATAAAGGCAAAAAGTTTAGAATGAAATTATTTTTAGTATAAAATATGTAAAGGAAGCGAGTTAAAAGAGAAAAGAAATATGCCACCAAAGATGGCAAGTGTTGCTTCATCTTCAAGATTTTGTTATTTGGCTTTAAGAGATGGATATAAGCAATTTAACAATAGTGAAGATATAATTTTTGAGCATAGTTGTCGAATTAAAGGTGTTAATGCAACTGCTAATTTAGATGCTTATATCCCTAAGGCGAATATTTATTTTGAAGTGAAATGTCATGAGATTTTTAGTCAGCATTCAATTTATTTGAAGAAAAGCTATTGGAATTTGCTTTATGGACAAGAAAATGATTTTGGTTTTTCTTATGCAAAGTGTCCTGATATAGATGAGTTTAAAATAGAACTATGTAATTTTGGTATTGCAAAGACAAAGATAAGATTTGACATAAAACAGTTTTTATGTCATCTTTGGGGAATTGCTTCGCAAAAAGATAAAGATATACCAGCTAAATTAGTATATTTATTTTTTAATAAGATGGATTTGATTGAACAATGGGGAACTGGTATACAAAGAATAATAAATAGAGCTAAAGAATATGAATTACCTAAACCAGAATTTAGGGAAATAGGAAATACTTTTCGTGTTAATTTATATAGAAAAGCCGATAAAAAGCCGATAAAAGCCGATAAAAGAGCCGATAAAAACCGATAAAAAGCCGATAAAAGCTGATGGAAAATCAATAATAACAAGCAAACAGAGAAAAAATTTGATAGAGAAAACTTGATTATTAAATATGTAAAGGAATATGGCTCTATATCAAATAAGGAAGCACGGCAAATTTTAGTTTTAGCAGAATCAACTACTAAACGATTTTTAAAAGAGATGGTAAAAGAAGGCTTATTATTAGAAAAAGGAGAACGAAAAAACAGAAGATATATACTAGCTAATGAAAGATAAGGTAATATAAATTTATAAGGAGATGAGAATTTTGATAAAACTAATGTTTGTATGCCATGGTAATATTTGTCGTTCAACTATGGCTGAATTTGTGATGAAGGATTTAGTGCGAAAAGCGGATTTAGCTGATAAATTTATAATCAATTCTTCAGCTACAAGTCGTGAAGAAATTGGCTGTGATACTCACTATGGTACAAAAGCAAAACTTCGTGAGATGAATATTCCATTTAGCAAGCGAAAAGCTGTGCAGATAACAAAACAAGATTATGATATGTATGATTATATTATCGTGATGGATAATAATAATTTACGTAATCTAAGCTATATTATCGGTGAAGATACGGAGCATAAAGTATATAAGATGATGTCTTTTGTCGGTGAAAATCGTGATGTAAAAGACCCATGGTATACAGATAATTTTGATGAAACGTATGCAGATGTAGATAAAGCTTGTAGAGCGTTACTTGCTAAATTAATAAAAGAATATAATTTGGCATAAAAAAATAGGAATGATATTTTTGTATCATTCCTATTTTTAAGTTAAAGCTTATTTTTTAGCGATTACTTCTATTTCAATCAAGGCACCTTTTGGTAATTTACTTACTTCTACACAGGAGCGAGCTGGATATGGTTGTGTAAAGTAAGTGGCATAGATTTCATTTACTTTAGCAAAATCATCAATATTTGTGATGAATACAGTTGTTTTGATTACATTTTCCCATTTTGCGCCAGAAGCGTTGATTACTGCTTGAGCATTTTTTAAAGCTTGATGAGCTTGAGCTTCGATACCTTCAGCCATTTCGCCAGTAGCAGGGTCTAAAGCGATTTGACCAGAAGCGAAAACAAGGTTGTCGATTTCGATAGCTTGGGAATAAGGTCCTACAGCACCAGGTGCATTAGTTGTTTTAATTACTTTCATAAAACTCACCTCAATAGATTTTAGTAAATGTAAATATGTATACTTAGATACAATTAATATTTTATCATTAAATGGATTGTTTGCCTATGAAATAATTTTTTAGATAATTCAAGGTTAGAAATATATCTTTATAGTAAAATTTGATATAATTAGAGTTATGTTTAAGGAAAGTGAGGTATTTTATCGTAGGTCTTTAGGCTAAGAAGATTATGGATAAAAATAGTGGACAAAATAAAAAAATAGTAAAAAAAGTAAATAAAGTGCAAATGCATATAATTTATTTATTCATAGGACTGCTCATTTTTATTATTGGCGTCATGGCTAGATATGTTTGGGTGCAAATAGTTCGTGGAGATGAAATGTTATCTCGTTTAGAATCGCAAGTTCAAGAGTCATCTGTGCTTCATGTGCCTCGTGGTACTATCTATGATGCGGAAATGAAAGAGCTAGCGATAAGTACAATGGTTAGCTCTTTATATATTGACCCTAATCATGTGGAAGATCCAGAACAGACGGCAAGAGATGTAGCTCCTTTGATAGGGCTTACCGAGAAAGATATTTTAGATGATATCGCTCAAGGTGGTGGTTTCGTCTGGGTGAAAAGACAGATGGAACCAGAAGAAACGAAGGCTTTGAAAAATTTAATGAAGGAAAAACCTGAATATGTAGCTTGTCTTGGTTTTATTCAAGAAAGTAAAAGATATTATCCAAATGATATGTTAGCTGCCAATGTAATCGGTTTTGTGGGTACTGATGATAAAGGTTTAGATGGTATTGAGCAACAATTTGATGGCATGATAAAAGGTGAAGAACAAACTTCTTCTATTTTTACAGATGCTTTGGCTAGACCGATTATGGACTCTGTATTTTTGAAGAATTCACCTGTAGATGCTAATTGTAAAAATATCCAGTTGACTATCAATGCACAGTATCAATTTATCATTGAGAAAGCTTTGGATAAGGCGATGATGGATCATGGTGCTGAATCAGTAACAGCTATAGTGATGAACCCGAAAAATGGCGATATCTTGGCCATGGCATCTCGACCATCATATGACCCAAATAATTTCCATAAATACGATCCTAATGTTTGGAAAAATAGAGCTGTATCAGATATCTATGAACCAGGCTCTACATTTAAATCTATCGTAGCGGCTGCTGGTTTTCAGGAAAAATTAGTATCACCAACAGATATTTTTGTTGACCCAGGAACTATTGAAGTTTCAGGTAGAACTATTCAAAACTGGAGTGGCGATAGCTTTGGTACAGTTACATTTCTTGATGTTGTAAAAAATTCTATCAATACAGGTTTTGCTCAATTAGGTTTGGAATTAGGTGGCGAGCGCTTGATGAATTATGCTCGTAAATTTGGTTTTGGCGAACGTACAGGTATTGAGCTTCCAGGTGAAGAATCTGGGATTTTATTCAATCCGAAAGATATGGTTGCTTCTGACGTAGCGACTTCTTCTATTGGGCAAAGTATCGCGGTAACACCACTTCAGATGATCACTGCTATGTCTGCTATAGCAAATGATGGTGTATTGTTAAAACCTCATATTGTGAAGGCTATTTATAATGCTGATGGCACAGTATATCAGCAAATGGAACGCGAAGAAGTTCGCCGTTGTATTGACTCTGATGTGGATAAGACTTTGAAATCTGTATTAGAACAAGTAGTTTCCACAGGTGGTGGTTCTAAAGCAAGTATTGAAGGTTATCATATTGCTGGTAAAACAGGTACAGCACAAAAAATTGATATGGTAAATGGCGGATATTTGCCAGGACATTATATCGCTTCATTTTGTGGTTTTGGACCAGTGGAAGACCCTCAATTCACAGTGCTTGTAATCATCAATGACCCAGCGGGTGGCGAGTACTATGGTGGTCAAGTAGCAGCACCAATAGCACATGATATATTTTTACAATTATTTAGATATGCTAATGTAAAACCAATAAATGGCAATCAAAGTTTATTAGATGATATCAAGGGAACAGAAGCTAAAAACTAATAAATATTGATGGATTTTGAAATATATATCCATAGAAAATGAAATAATTATGTGGTAAACTTTTAATTTAATGGATTATGTTGTAAAATTAAGATTACTACATATTTAGTTACAAAAAAAGGTAGGTTAAAATAATGCTCGATATAAAATTTGTCAGAGATAACCCTGAATTAGTATTACAGAATTTAAAAAACAGAAATAATCCAATGAATCTTGACCGTTTCATGGAACTTGAAAAACAACGTCGTGAAATCATTGCTGAAACAGAAAATTTAAAAAGCCAGAAAAATGCTGTTTCTAAAAAAATCAGCGAAATGAAAAAGAATAAAGAAAATGCTGATGCTGTAATTTTAGAAATGCGTCAAGTTGGTGAAAAAATTAGTCAATTAGATAAACAGCTCCGTGAAGTTCAAGATGAATTACATGATATTTTACTTCGTATTCCAAATATGTGCCATGAATCTGTACCAGTAGGTAAAGATGATAGCGATAATCCAGAAGTTCGCCGTTGGGGTACTCCTCGTGAATTTGATTTTGAACCAAAAGCTCATTGGGATATCGGTGCAGACCTTGATATTTTAGATCCTGAAAGAGCTGCAAAAGTTACAGGTACACGTTTTACTTTTTATAAAGGTTTAGGCGCAAGACTTGAACGTGCTTTGATTAACTTCATGATGGATTTACATGTAGATAAACAAGGCTATACAGAAATGCTTGCACCATTTATCGCTAATAAAGACAGCATGACTGGTACAGGTCAGTTACCTAAGTTCTCTGAAGATATGTTCAAACTTGAAGGTTTAGATTATTATCTCGTACCAACAGGTGAAGTTCCAGCTACTAACTACCATAGAGATGAAATCTTAGATGGCGATAAATTACCAGAATACTACAGCGTTTACACTGCTTGCTTTAGAGCAGAAGCAGGTAGTGCTGGTCGCGATACTCGTGGTCTTATTCGTCAACATCAGTTCAACAAAGTTGAAATGATTAAATTCGTTAAACCTGAAACATCTTATGATGAATTAGAAAAAATGGTTAATAATGCAGAAGAAGTTTTGCAGCTCTTAGAAATCCCTTACCATGTAGTAAAACTTTGCACAGGTGATATTGGCTTCACAGCTGCTATGACTTATGATATCGAAGTATGGCTTCCAAGTTATAATACTTATCGTGAAATTTCTTCTTGCTCTAATGTTTGCGATTATCAGGCTCGCCGTGCAAATATTAAATTCCGTCGCAGTGCAGGTGCAAAACCTGAATTTGTACACACATTGAACGGTTCTGGTCTTGCAGTAGGGCGTACTGTAGCTGCTGTATTAGAAAACTATCAGCAAGCAGATGGTTCTGTAGTAATTCCAAAAGTACTTCGTCCATATATGGGTGGCATTGAAGTAATTAAAAAACCAGAATAATATTAGTGCTAAAATAATAAGATAAATAAAAGCTCATCAATTTTGATGAGCTTTTGTCATATTAAATATAAGAGGTGATAAAATGAAAAAATTAAAAGTATTTTTAGCAGTAGGTTTATTATGTTGTGGCTTATCTATGTCTATGGCAGAGGCAAAAACTATGACTTTAGATAAGACAAAAGTATTAGTTCCTCAAGGTTTTAGCGTGGCAAATGATGATTTGAAATTCAAAAAAGGTACAGTAGTGGAATTAAATGAGAATAATGAAGTGATAACAGGTGTATTAAATCGTGATATTGCACTTCGTCCTACTGGCTGGAGAAATGTAATCAATGATTATTATGAGGAAAGTAATAATAGCATTTTCTATCCTCGTATTTTCCATCCGTTTACAAGTGTTTCTATTCCTTTCCCAACTTATGCTCATGTACGCTATAAAGGCAATAAGCCTGTAACTTTTGCGACCGATGGTACTGTATTATCTGGTACTATTGATGAAGAGGTAACTGTAAGTGTGAATAAAGATAAATATGGTTTGATTACTTTTGAAGACCAATATGAATTAGGTTTTTATCCTGATGGTTCAGTGAAAAATGGTCGCTTGAGAGATGACGCTCTTTTAAGACCATATGGTTTTAAAACAGGTTTAGCTGGAGATGAAATGGCTGGATTTGTAGAATTTGCAGGCGGTAAAGATATAAGCTTTTCTAAGGAAGGATATGTAACTTCTGGAGTATTGAAAAAAGCTATTTCTTGGCAACAACCAGATGGTACAATGGTAACTTTGCCAGCTAAAACAATGATTTCTTTTATCAACGGGCAAGCTAGATATTGATTAAAATTTATAAATAAAATACGAAAAGGCACCTTAAGCTCATAAATTTAAGCTTAAGGTGCCTTTTTTAGTTATCTTTAGGAATGATTAAAATAATTGTGGTTCCTTTATTTAATTTGCTAGATAATCTGATTTCGATATCATGGGCATCAGCTATCCATTTGGCAATGGAAAGACCAAGACCTGTACCACCGACACCGTTTCTTGTTCTAGCACTATCTACGCGATAAAAACGCTCAAAGATTTTATCTTGTTTATCTTTAGCGATACCGATACCAGTATCTGAGATTTTTACAATCATATGTTTGACTTTATTTTCTGAGGAAATGGTGATTTTTCCGCCGTCTGGCGTGTATTTTATACTATTATCTAAAAAGATACGAAGCATTTGACGTATCACTAATTCATCAGCAAAAATATATCCATCATCATTATGAGTGCAAGTTATAGTATGTTGAGGTGCGATTAATTGCGTATCTTTGGCAATATCGGCAATTAAAGGTTTTAAATTTAATGACTCTTTATGCAATACTTGACGTTTTTGGTCTGCTCTAGCCAAGAATAAGAGCTTTTCAATCAAACGTTGCATATTGATGGCTTCAGAATGAATAGCTGTGATACATTCATCAGCAGTTTGAGGGTCATCTTTTCCCCAACGAGCAAGCATATCAGAATAACCACAGATAACAGTAGCAGGGGTACGCAACTCATGAGAGGCATCTGAAACGAATTGACGTTGTTGTTCAAAGCCCTTTTGTAAACGCTCAAGCATCAAATTAAAAGTATTTGCTAGTTCTTCTAATTCATCATGTGTTGGTTGAACTTTTATCCGTTGATTTAAATCTTGAATTTCAATATTTTTTACCGTAGAGGTGATATCTCGAAGTGGTTTTAATAATCGTCTACTGAGTAAGAAACCACAAACGATAGAAATAGATATACCTACAAGTCCAGCGTAAAAAATAGTTTTAGATAATTCCTCTAAAAAGGCTTTTTCGGCAGTGATTGTACGTAAAAAATGCAGTGTATAAGTTTCATTATTTTTGGTAATCGTTCTATGTGTATAGAAAATCCAAAAATGTTTAAAATTAACAAATTTTAAATCCGCCGGTAATAATGCATTACGAATATAATCTCCCCAATCAGGGTCTTGTTGTTGATGAACTAAGGTATCATGGACTTGATTGATAGAAATATACATGGGCAAACTATCATAGATGATATTATCATTACTATCTGTTACCCTCATGACAACGCCAGGCATTAATGCTGAACTTTTTACATCTTGTAAAAGATTACTTACATCTTCATTATTAGCCTTTTTCTCAATATAGTTTGCTGATAATGTAATTGAAACTTCGGCTTCATGATAAAGTACATAATGAATCCCAATTAAAGTACTGCTTAAAGTAATAAATAATATTAAGCAGAGCATAATACTGTAAATAAAAGCTAATTTTAAAGAAATTGGTAAATATTTTATGCGAGTGTGAATATAAAGGTCTAAATAATTTTTAAGTTTTGATAACATAACCAATACCTCTTACAGTATAAATATATTTCTCATTGAAATTGTCATCAATTTTGGCACGTAAATAACGAATATAAACATCGACTACATTGGTATCACCCATATATTCATAGCCCCAGATGGATTGGAGGATTTGCTCTCTAGATAAAACATGGTCATGATTGTGTAATAAATATAAAAGTAAATCATATTCTTTTTTAGTGAGTTCAACTAATTGGTTATGAACTTTTACTTCATGACGGTCAAGATATACATGGATATTTTTAAATTTGAACACAGAAGGTTCTTCTGCAGGTTTAGTAGTAGAATTATTATGCTTGCGAAGGGTAGCACGTATTCTAGCTAGGAGCTCTTGAATAGCAAATGGCTTAGTGATATAGTCATCAGCACCGATATCAAGACCTGTTACTTTATCATTTATTTCGTCTTTTGCTGTGAGCATGATGATAGGAATATCGGATAATTTGCGTACATTTTGACAGATGGTTAATCCGTCCATATCTGGTAGCATAATATCTAGTAAGACTAAATCATAATCTTCTTGAATAATACGCTCATATGCTCGTAGCCCATTACTCTCACTGGCAGTTGAAAAACCTTCATGCTCCAGTTCCATTTGTAAAAAACGAGCAATGCGGTGTTCATCTTCTACAATTAAAATTTTGCTCATAAAAATTCCTCCTAAAAATACTTCTTACATATATAAAACCATTTTTTTTAGTAAATAAAAAGTCCTAGCGTCTATTTTTAATCTAATTTTAATTCGGATATAATTATTCTTTAATAATAATTGTTTATTATATAAGTGTAAAATGTTGGAGTTTATTTACCTGATAAAAATAATAAATAAGGATTTTATTTTTAATAAATATATAGGAGTGATAATATGAAAAAAATGTTAGCGGTAGTATTGAGTTTAGTAGCTGTTTTTGTTTTAGGTACAGCTGTCGTATTCGCAGCTAAGCACCACAATAGTGCTCAAGTAACGACAATTGCAGATATTAAAGCTAACGGTTGGGACGAACAACGTGTATTAGTAGATGGCGAATTCACTGAACATATCTACAAAGATTTATATACATTTACTGATAATGAAGGAAATTCTATGACAGTAGAAGTTGATGATGATATATGGTATCAATTATCCATGGATACACCTGTACGCATTTATGCTGAAGTAGATAAAGATTGGCATGGCGGTATCGAATTAGAAGTTAAAAATATTGAAAAACGTTAAAAATAAAATATAAATTTCACGAAGAAAAGCTATTAGTTCTTATAACTGATGGCTTTTTTTGTTAAAATAATTGTATATTAGTTTGATTTAATGATATAATTAATATAAATAATTTAGTACTAAAACCATAGAGGTGAATTATATGTCAAATACAGCTGATGTAGGATACGAGACAAATGGCTATACGCTTAGAGAAGCTATTGTTGAAGCAAAACGTTGCTTGAACTGTAAAAAGCCAATGTGTCGTACGGGGTGCCCAATTAGTAATAATATTCCAGAATTTATAGATGCATTATCGCATGGCGATTTAGGTAAGGCTAGTATGATTATTGCTCAGCGTAGTAATTTACCAGCAGTTTGTGGTAGAGTTTGCCCGCATGAACGTCAGTGTGAAGGTTCTTGTATTTTGGGACGTAAAGGTCAAGGAATAAAAATTGGTAAATTAGAGCGATTCATTGCCGACATGGACGGAGAACTTGAATTAGTGGCTCCAAATGTAGCGAAATCTCAGCCTGGAAATATTGCAGTAATTGGTTCAGGCCCTGCTGGTCTTACAGTAGCTGGGGATTTAGCTAAAATGGGATTTAAGGTAACAGTATTTGATTCTCAGCCAGAAGCTGGTGGAGTATTGATGTACGGTATTCCTGAATTTCGCTTACCAAAACAAGTAGTTCGTCGTGAAGTAAAACGTATTAAAAAATTAGGCGTAGATTTTAAATTAAATATCATGGTAGGCACAGAAATTACAGTAGATGAATTATTTAATCAGGGCTTTGATGCTATTTTTATCGGTACTGGTAATGCTTTATCTAAATCTTTACCAATAGATGGTGCTAAATTAAAAGGTGTAATTCAAGCAACATATTTCTTGCAGATGGTGGAATTATCCAATAGCAATAGTGTTGACCCTAATGAAGTGCCAATCAAAGAAGGCGATGAAGTAGTGGTAATTGGTGGTGGTAATACTGCTATGGACGCTGCTCGTACAGCTATGCGTTGCGGTGCAAAATCTGTAAAAGTTGTAAATCGTCGTCGTGAAGAAGATATGGCAGCTTTAAAATCTGAAATAGATGCAGCTAAAGAAGAAGGCGTAGAAATACACGCTTTAAGAGGTCCTGTAGAAATCACAGGAGAAGATGCAGTAACAGGTATAAAATGTTCGGTACGTGAATTTGATGAAGCATTAGACAAAGTCGTAGATACAGATGGACGAGAATATTTCTCTGCAAATAAAATAATCATTGCTATAGGACAAAAACCTGCTAGCAGAATTGTAGACTCTACAAGCGGTATTGATGTAGATGAAAATGGATTTGTAAAAACTCGTGAAAAACCATATGGTATGACTATGCGACATGGAGTTTTCTCTGGTGGAGATGTAGTTAATGGACCAGCTACTGTAGTTGTAGCTATGAAAGATGCTCAAAAAGTAGCTCAGGGCATAGCTCAATATGTAGAAGCTAAGAAACTCATGGAAGAATGTGGCATGAAAATGGTTGATTAATATATTGTAATTTAATCTATTTTGATGAAATAAAAAAAGATGTTTTGAGATATATATTCTCAAAGCATCTTTTTTATTTAAAATTTAGTGTATAAAGCGATAGCCTTTCCTAGTATGCGGAAATTATCGCAATTATTTTTAGAGAAAATCATTGGTTTATATTTAGGATTTTCAGAGCGCAGTTGCACTGTATCATCTACGAAATAAACACGCTTTAGAGTAGCACTATCATTGACTAAGACAGCAGCGATTTCTCCATTTTCTACAGTTGATTGTTGTTTGATAAAAACGATATCACCATCATTGATGCGAGCATTAATCATGCTATCACCATGGATACGTAGACAAAAATCAGCATCATTATCATCATAAGGCAAATAACCTTCAATATTTTCTTGAGCTAAGATGGGAATACCAGCAGCGATTTTGCCTAAGATAGGAAGTCGTTTAATATTTTCTTCGCTAGAAGTATCTTCCAAGAAAATATTTGGAGATACATTTAAGACTTCAGCTATTTTTAGGATATTTTTATATTTGGGCTGATAATTTCCCGATAAGTATTCGCTGATAGAAGATTTATTAATTTTAGTTAAACGTGCTAGTTCATTTTGTTTCATATTTTTTTTTTGAAGTAATTTTTTTAAAGTAATCGCAAATGTTGACATAGCTTCACCACCTGTATTATTCAGCTTTTAAAGGTCGCATGAATAAATTTAATAATTCTTCTTTAGGATTTTTATGATTGATTACAATTTCATTGATAACAGCGCAAATTGGTAATTCTACATGATGTTTATCAGCAAGTTTTAAGAGAGCTTGCATAGTGTAAATACCTTCGGCTAATTTGCTAAATGGTTTGTTTAAGACAAAATCTTCACCGAAACAACGGTTATTGCTATATGCTGAAAATAAAGTAGCTTCATAATCTCCAAGATGGCTAAGACCATATACTGTCATATTATTTCCGCCTAAAGCTTTGATTAAATTGGATAATTCATAAGTACCACGTGCCATTAGAGCGCCTTTTAAGCTAGTGTAGTGCATACCATCGAGCATACCGGCAGCAATACCTACTACATTTTTGGCAGCAGCTCCAATCTCTGTACCGATTAAATCTTCGCTATAGTAAAAACGAATTAAATCACTGCTAAAAATATTAATAATATGTTTACTGATATCTGTATTTTTGGCTGAAATAACCATGCAATTAGGAATGCCTTTTAAGAAATCTTGAACATGACCAGGGCCTACCCAAACACCTACATTGCAATCTTCGCCAATTTCTTCAGTGAATACTTCAGATAGACGCTTTCCTGTTGAAATTTCAAGACCTTTCATACATAGAATAAATGTTTTTTGCATATATAAATCAGTCTTTTTGATTTCCTTAGCTAGGTTTCGCAATTGCTGAGAGCTGATGGAGATGATGATTGTATCAGCAAAATTTAATGCGAGTTTCAAATCATTTGTATAAGTAATATCAGGAGATAGACTAAGGTATTCATTTTGATGTGTAGTTTGTAGTTGTTCTAGATGTTTAGAGCCTTCTCTACCCCAGATTTTTACATTATGACCAATATGATTGGCATACCAAGCATGAAAGCTTGCCCAACGACCACAGCCAAGAACAGATATATTCATAAAAAAGCCTCCTAGAATTTTATTTTTTGTATTAATTAATCTTCTTAAGAATATGTTATTTTTGTGATTTATTTCATAACTATTAATTATATCATAGCAAAAAAAGTAGAAGATATATATTGGAAATAGTGATTTTATTTTTATGTAGGCAAAGCGTATTTGTTCAACTTTATGATCTATGCTAAAATAAGATATAAAAAGATCAATAGATATGGGGTGTGGGTATGAATTTCAAATTTTTGCATAGTAATATATATGTTTTAGATTTAGAAAAATCAATTGATTTTTATAATAAAGCCTTAGGCTTGAAAGAAGTAGACCGTTTAGATACACCAGAATTTACTTTAGTTTATATGGGCGATGATGAAACAACTCATCAATTAGAATTATCATGGATAAAAGGTCAAAAAGAAGCTTATAATTTAGGTGATAATACATTTCATATAGCTTTTGAAGTAGACGATTATGAAAAAGCGCATGAACTCCATGAAAAAATGGGTTGTATTTGCTATGAAAATAAAGAAATGGGTATTTATTTTATCAATGACCCAGATGGAAATTGGATGGAAGTAATTCCTAAAGGAAGATTTTAACTTAATGGGCGAAAATCGTCTAATTTATACAAAATATTGATAAATAAAATGTAAATCATTATATAAATTCAGGTTAGGGACTAGCCGTAGAGCTTGGCAGATATAGTTAGATTACTAATTATTTTCCAAGAAGCTCTCATTTACAAATGAAGAGTAGTTCACTTTTAGATAAAAAAAGGGGCAAAATAATTCGATGGATAACAAAAAATTTCAAGAAATGATTGATGAATTTACACTTGATAGCGATGCCATAAAAGATGTAGCAGCATCTTTTCGCTATGATATAGAACATGGCGTAAAAGAAACAGGAGAATCTTCTTTACGTATGTTACCATCTTATATCGGTTTACCTACTGGTAAAGAAACAGGAGAATACTTAGCACTTGATTTTGGTGGCACAAATCTTCGTGTAGTTTTAATTCGTTTAGATGGTGAAGGCAAATTCGAAGTTATTAAAAAAGTTGCTAAACCATTAGTAGTGCCAGGCGAATATGATTTTATTTGCGCTGATGCAAATGCTGATGAATTATTTGATTTTATCGCTGATATGATAGAAGAAGCTGTTGATGGCAATCGCGATAAAAAATACTTATTAGGACATACTTTCTCTTTCCCATCTTCTCAGACAAATATTTATAATGCACGTCTTATCATTTGGACTAAAGAATTTGCAACAAAAGGTGTTGAAGGTGAAGTTGTAAATGATTTATTAAAAGCAGCTTTAGCTCGTAAAAATCTTACAAATGTTGAACCAACAGCAGTTATCAATGATACAGTAGCAGTTTTATTAGCAGCTGCATACAAATTAGGTAATGTAAATATTGGTTCTATCTATGCTACAGGTCATAATACATGCTATTATGAAACATTCACTGGTATGGGCAAACCTGCAATGGTTATAAATATGGAATCTGGCGGATTTAATAAACTCGCTATCAATAAATATGATTACAAATTAGATATGGAATCTGAAAAACCATATGAACAACGTTTAGAAAAAATGGTTTCTGGTCGTTATATGGGTGAATTATTATCTTATTGCTTAGATGATGCTTGGAATATTGGCAAAGTAGAATTCACAAGTATTGATATATCCACTATTTTAGCTGATAACAGCGATAGTTTAGATGGAGTATGTGATTTATTAAAAGCAAAAATCAATGCAGATATAACTACAGATGATGCTATTTGGGTAAAAGCTTTAGCTGAAACAATCGCTAGCCGTTCTGCAAGATTAGTAGTTGCTACTTATTGCGGTATTATGTGGCATTTATATCCAAATGGTGGTATTCCAAAACAATTTGTAGCTGTAGATGGTTCTGTATATGAAAAAATGCCTACAATAAAAGACAATATGCAAAAAGCTATTTATGAAATTTTAGGCGAAGAAGCTGACAAATTAGAACTTGTATTAGAAAATGGTGGTTCTGCACTTGGTGCAGCACTCGCTGCAGCTATGGAACCTGTTGAATGCTAATTTAAAGAGGAAAAAACAATGAAGCAGTCATTATCGTTAAATTTAAAACAAAAATTGTTAATGACACCAAAACTTCAGCAATCCATAAATATTTTACAATTATCTGCCCATGAATTAGGCGAACTCATCGAAAAAGAATATATGGAAAATCCGACTTTAGAAATAGACTCAAGCTCAGAACATGAGCTTGAGCCTGCTTCTAACTTTGATAAAACTATGGATTTTTTAGAATACTTAAACAAAGATGATGAAAAACCTGAACCTGTAGCAAATGACGATGATTTTAAAGTAAAAGAGTTCACGAGAAATAATCAGACATTAGAAGAATATTTATCAGAACAAGTGGATTTTACTTTTAACGATAAAAAAGAGATAAAAGTAGCTAGATATATCATTGGATTATTAGATACAGCAGGATATTTAAGAGTGAGTACAGCCGAAATATCATCATTATTGAAAATAAATGAAAAGATAATAGAAAATGTTTTGGCAAAAATTCAAATATTAGAACCAATAGGAATTGCGGCGAGAGATTTACCAGAGTGTTTAGCTATACAGGCAAAGAAAATTAATGTATATGACGGAATTATGAAAGCTATTATAGATAAATATTTACCAAAAGTAGCTGAGGGAAAAATAAAAGAGATAGCTACATTAGAAAATGTAGAACCTATACAAGTACAAGAAGCGATAGATATAATTCGCACTTTTAACCCAAAACCAGGAGCATCTTTTGGTAAAGAAAATTTAGAATATATTGTACCTGATGTAGTAGTTAGGGATATTAACGGACAGTTAGAAGTAATTATAAATGAAACGAATGTACCTAAATTACGAGTAAACAGTCTTTGCTATAAAAGAGATATATTAGATACGCATAGTAAAAAATATATTGAGCAACATGTAAATTCTGCCATTTGGTTGATTAAAAGTATAGAACAAAGACGCATAACTTTATTGAAAGTAGTAAATGAGATTGTAAAACAACAAGAAATGGTATTTTATAAAGGTTTATCCTATATGAAGCCTTTACTTATGAAAACTGTTGCTGAAAATATTGGTGTACATGAATCAACTGTTAGTCGAACAGTTGCTAATAAATATATGGAAATGCCTTATGGTATAGTGGCTTTGAAGAAGTTTTTTGCAGGTAGTGTAAGCAAACAAAACGGAGAAGAAGACATAATCGCTGATAAGGTAAAAGCAAAAATAAAAGAACTCATTGAAAATGAAAATAAAGCAAAACCGCTTAGTGACCAACAATTAACAAATATCTTGAATGAAAATGGTATGAAAATATCACGAAGAACAGTTATGAAATATAGGGAACAATTAGGCTTTGCTTCTTCATCTAAACGCAAAAGATATTAGAACTTAAAAATATTTTAAACAGATAGAAGATTGAAGAATTTTCTATCTGTTTTATTTAGTAGGGAGAATAAAGTGAAATTAAAAAAATTTTTTATAAGAACTGTATTAGCTGTAAGCGTTTTAAATTTTATGAATGTAAATTTAACCTTTGCACAAGTTCCGTCTAAGCAAGCTTTAGTGCAAACAAAAGAGGCTAAAATAAAAACAGATAAAATGGATAATACAGGTAATATTGATAAAAATATGGATAAAAAAGGAAAAACTACAATATTAGCTAAAGAAGAAAATATCATACCAAGTAAAACTTTAGATAATGCTACTGAAAATAAAGTCGAAAATGTAGAGTTTAAGTCAGCTATTTTAAATTGGCCAGAAATCCCAAATGCTGTTATGTATGAATTAATTGTAAAAAATATAGATACGCAAGAAGTATTATTTACAAAATATAATATCTATGCATCGGGCTATCAATTAGATAATAGTGAAGTGAATTTATCACAGAATTTAAAATGGCAAGTTAGAGGTTTAGATGAAAATAAAGTGCCAGTATCAGATTATACAAAACCTAGATTACTACACAAGGGGGAAATGTATAAACTCAATTGGCAAAACAAGGGTGATGAATATAAATTAGAAGATTTTAGCAGACGTGAATATACTACATATTTGGTGACAAAAGATGTAGAAATATCACCTCTAAAAATCACTACTCATTTTGATAAAATGGATTATATGCCAGTTTATCCAGTATATTCATGGGTACCTGTAAAAAATGCAGACCATTATAAAATAGATGTATTTTATGTGCCTAAATATGATTTTAATAATATAGAAAAAATAGCATCATATACTTGCCCACAAGGTATGGATTATTATGATAATAAAGCTTATACAAAAAAAGGACTTTATTTTTTCAATGTACAGGCATATGACAAAAATAATCATAAATTAGCTGAAGCTAAAAATAGTTATTTCACTGTAAAACAAGATAATGTAAAAGTGGCAGCATTAGGCGATAGTATCACTCATGGAGGGGGAGCTGTAAGCACTCCACCTAGTGCGACTTTATATAATTGGGAAACCTATGCTAATTTGCCTGTATTAAATATTGGTTTTAGTGGAAATTTAACCTCAAATATGTTAAATCGTTTTGATAATGATGTATTATCATTTAATCCTAAGATATTAGTTATCATGGGGGGTGTGAATGATATACGTACAGGGGTGAAATCGGAAACTGTAATCAATAATTTAACATCGATAAAACAAAAATGTCAGCAACATAATATTATTCCTGTATTTTTAACAGTAACTTCTGTAAATCCATCAAGAATGAAATCTGTTATAAATTTAGATATCAGTGAAGGGTGGGATAAGGAACGTTTAAAAATAAATGAATGGATAGAAAAACAACCGTATCATGTAGATGTGGCATCAGGTTTGATGGATGAACAAGGTTATTTAGCAGATAATATGACAACTGATGGTCTGCATCCTGATTTTGAAGGTAAAAAACATATCGGAGAATTAGTAGGTGATTATTTACGAGCTAATTTTCCAGATATTGTAAATAACTGATGAGAGTTTGATTTAGGAGCAAATATATGGCAACTGTAGAACAAGTAAAAAAAGCTTTAGTAGCTGTAGAAGAATTATGCGGAAAATGTCCAGTTTGTACGCCTGATTGCCCTGTAGCAATAGCGAAAAGAGCTTTGTCTGGTCTAAAATATGATATAGAAGCGTATGAACAATATCAAAGTGAATTGGATAATGAAATGAATAATGAATTAAAATGATGGTGAGGATTTTATGAAGAGAATTTGTTGGTTAGCAACAGGCGGTACTATAGCTTCACGTCCTAGTGAAAATGGACTTGTACCAGGATTTACGGCTAAAGAAATGTTAGAGATGGTACCGAATTTAAATGATTATGGTCATATAGATTGTTATGATATCATGCAGTTAGATAGCACAAATCTACAACCAGAAGATTGGCAATATATCGCAGGTTATATTGAAAAATTATATGAACAATATGATGGTTTTGTAATAACTCATGGTACAGATACATTGAATTGGACATGTTGTGCGCTTCATTATATGTTGGAGAATTTAGCAAAACCTGTAGTGGTAATTGGTTCACAACTAACTATTGAAGAAGAAAATACTGATGCAAAATTTAATTTAAACGCAGCTTTTGCGATAGCAAGTTTAGAAAAAATAGGTGTATTTGCTGTTTGTGGTGGTCAAATAATAGAAGGTTTATGGGCTAAAAAATTATACAGTGAAGATATGCGTTCAATTCAAAGTATAAATAAAATGCCAGTAGCTACTTTTGAAGGAAATAATATAAAATGGAATGAATATGAAAATCCTCAAGTGAATGGAATTTTTAAAGTTCATAGTGATTTAGAATTAAAAGTAGCACAAATAAAAATTATGCCAGGATTAGATAGTGAACTTTTATTTAATTTAGTTAAAATGGGTTATAAAGGTATAGTCATCGAAGCATATGGTGCAGGTGGAATACCTTTTGCCAAAGATAAACAAAGAGATATTGTAGGCGCTATTGAAGAACTTAGTAAACAAGGCGTGAAAATTGTTTGTACTACACAATGTTTATTTGATGGAGTGCATATGGATAGATATGAAGTTGGTATAAAAGCTTGTAAAGCAGGCGTAATACCAGCAGGAAAATTATCAGTAGAAGCAGCTACAGTAAAATTAATGGTAGATTTAGCAAAAAAATAAGAGCTATAAAAGACAAATAAAAAAAGGAGAAATTGAATTTAAATTCAATTTCTCCTTTTTTATATGATTATTAAATAAATCGTTTTTCAATGTAACGAAGTCTAAAAAATAATAATACAGCAGAAGTAGCAACACCAAGTACCATACTTTGCCAATAAGCAAATGCTCCTTGAGTCATGAAATAATCAAGAAACATACCTAAAGGTAAGCAAATACCCCAATAAGCAAGCATACTTACATAAAAGGCAGCTTTTACATCTTTGTAACCACGCAAGATACCTTGGATTGGACAGGCAATCGCATCGAATAATTGCCATGCTGCCGTATAAATTAAGAAATGAGCAATATATGTTAATAAAGTAGTATCTGTAGCATATAAAAGTGCTATATAATCACGGAAGTAAAATACTAAGCCGACAATTGATAATACGCAAAGGAAGGATACAATCAAACCTAGATAAGCATATTTTCTAGCCTCTAAGTATCGCTTAGCCCCTACTTCAATACCAATGATGATTGTTAAAGCTAGAGAAAAGCTCAATGGCAACATATATAAAACACTAGAAAAACTCATAGCTGCTTGATGAGCTGCTATATAATTTGTACCGAATTTACTGATAAAGATGATGATAAAACCAAATAAACTAGCTTCCATAAAAATACCCATGCCATTAGGAATACCAATGCCTAAATATTCTTTGATACTTTTTAAGGAAAATTTAAAATTGAATAGAGCTAGATTTTTAAATTGAGGATTATTGATAATTATAGTGATAAAAATAAATAGTAAAATATAATAAGTGATAGCAGTTGCCACACCTGCACCGATACCACCTAATTTAGGAGCACCAAAATTACCATAGATGAAACAATAGTTTAAAAAGGCATTGATAGGTAATGCTAATAGATAAATTTTCATGGAAACAGCAGTGCCTGCTACAGTATCTGTTAAAGAACGAAGTGGGAAAGTCAATAAGCCACCACTTAAACCAATGATTAAAGCTAACATATAGTATTTAGCTATATAATATACATCAGGTTCAAGTGTTAAGATAGCTAAAATATCATCAATAAATAAGAAATAAGCTAGAAGTAAAATCAATTCGATAATAATAGATAAAATCAGTCCGGAATGAATAACGGTAGCTATGCCATCTTTTTCATTTTTACCAATCAAATGGGCGATTATAGGCGTAGCAGCCATTAAAATACCTGTAGAACTTGCAATAATAGGCATCATAAGGCTTCCACCGATAGACGAACCAGCGAGTTGTTCTGCACCAGCATGACCAGACATTGTAGCGTCAAAAAAGTTCATGCCAATGATTGCTAATTGCGTAGCTAATACAGGTAACATAACATTAATAAGTCGGCGTAATCTATACATTGTACGTAAGTTTAACATAGAAAAAACCTCGGTTTGAAATATTTTTTTCTATTATAAAGTATAGTGTCGCCCTATAGTCAATCTGTTTTTAGAAAAAGATTTTATCTATTTTTGTACAATAAGTTTAATTCTATAATTAATGATTGTATTATATAAATTTTTAAATGATAAGAGTCTGTTAAAAAAGGACAAAATTTTTAAAAGCAATAAAAAAGGGAAATACTTCAAACTACTAAAAAGCCTTTAAATATTAGATTTATCAAGACTTTGAAACACTTTGAAATATTTCCCTGTATCATTTAATTTTATGGCGGAGAGGGTGGGATTCGAACCCACGGTCCCTTTCGGAATCACTGGTTTTCAAGACCAGCTCCTTAAACCACTCGGACACCTCTCCATTAGTTGCTATATAAGTATAGCAAGTTTTTTTTATAGTTGTCAACTATTAATTTAAAAAGTTAAGTGAGAGGAAAAACTATAGTTATTGATATGCTTGATAAGTTATATCATATGAATTATACTTAATTATGCAATATCTTAAATTACAAAGGTTGGTGAATAATTATGGACGAGTATCCGGAGAGTAACAAGTTAAATTATCAAGAAAATAAATATAGAGGATACCTACCCGATTATTTATCAAAGATATTACAAAATTTTTAGTTAAATAATAAATTGTGGTAGGTTTTTTAGAGAAGGGAGAAATCTATCGCAATGTTGAAAATCTATAAATCCATGGAAACAGGTCCTTTAAAGGAATTGACATTAAAATCGTTAGAAAAAGGAGCATGGATAAATATAGTTGCGCCTACTCCTTATGAATTGAAAGTAGTAGGTAATTTAACTCAAGTAGAACCAGATTTTTTGCGTTCAGCACTAGATAATGAGGAACGTTCACATACAGATATAGAAGATAATTCGATTATGATTTTGACTAATGTGCCAGTGATGAGAACATTTGAATCTTATGATACTTTGCCATTAGCGATTATCTTGACTCCAGATTATATTATCACTGTATGCTTAGAAGATACGCCTGTGATTTCAGATTTTAATGAAAGAACATATCGTTCTTTTCGCACCTTCAAGAAAACACGTTTTTTATTTCAAATTTTGTACAAATCTGTTACATATTATTTGAAATATCTTCGTCAAATAGATAAACTTTCTGATGAAATTGAAGCTAGATTGCGTGAGTCCACTGAAAATAGAGAGATTTTACGTTTATTGGAATTACAAAAAGCACTTACGTATTTTAATGCTTCTTTGCGTTCTAATGGTGCAGTGCTTGAAAAACTCATGCGCTTGCGCTCTAATCACAGTTTGCAAAATATCATAAAGTTATATGAAGAAGATGAAGATTTACTAGAAGATGTAATTATTGAAAATAAACAGGCTCGTGAAATGGTTGAGATGTATAGTACAATTTTGGCTAGGCTTGCTGATACCTTTTCTTCGATAATGTCGAATAATTTGAACTTAGTAATGCGTTTTTTGGCTGCTATGACAATTATTTTAGCTATACCGACTGTAATCTCTAGCTTTTTTGGTATGAATGTGGAAGTGCCTATGTCAGAAAATCCATTGGCATTTTTGGATATTTGTATTTTAGCTGTGCTTTTAGCTGGTATCTGTGCGACAGTATTGTGGCGAAAGAATATGTTTTAGAGTAAAGAGGTTTTTATGAGAACTTTGATTGAAGCTAATTTATGTGATGGTGTTATCTATGGAGATAATGTCAATTTAGAGTATGTATATATGCCAGCTTCAGAGATAGGTATGAAAAATCCTATTTGTGTTTTTGAAGAAAATTCTTCACGAGAAGATATTTCTATGAGTGAGGCTTTAACGATTATTCGCAAACGCAGTTTAAAACCTGTGAAGCACCCTAGATTGGGAATTTCTTCTTGTTAATATAAATTGTGTTGTATTTTATTATTTTAATCGGAAAGGATGTGACATATATGATGGCTATATCATCTTCTGATTTACTAAATGAATTTACTATTTATGCTGATAAAGTTGTTGATGAAAAAGAAACATTGATTGTACAGCGCAGTAGTGGTAAAAACATTGTAGTAATGTCTATGGAACAATTTAACGAATTACAAAAAGAGATTTTTTTGGCGAAGAATGCTCAAGAAAAAAAGTGAGGTTTTTGCTAAATGGAAATAAATGATAATGATAAGGAAATAAATTCAGCTTGGCATGTTCATGAAGACGGAACGGTACATGCTCATCATGGACATACACACACGCATACGCAGACAAAAGCTGTATTAAATCGCTTATCAAGAGCTATTGGTCATTTAAGTGCAGTAAAACGTATGGTGGAGCAAAATAGAGACTGTAGCGATGTATTAATTCAATTATCAGCTGTTAATTCAGCGATAAAAAATGTCTCTAAGATAATTTTGCAGGACCATATAGAACATTGTTTAGTAGAAGCGGTAAAAGAAAATGACCAAGAGGCAATTGATAAATTAAAAGAAGCGATTGATAAATTTGTAAAATAAGTAAGGGCAAGTATTTATGAAGGTAAATATTTGCCTTTTGTACTTTTAGTACATTCGTGTACAAGTGGAAAAAAGATTTTTGAATTGATAGAATTAACAATAATATATGAGATAGTAGACTTTTTATTGATAGAATGATAAAATCTTTTAAGAATGAGTAATGTATTTTAAGTACAAGATATTGATAGGATGAATAAGATGGTAACAATAAATGCAAATGCGAAAATAAATCTTACTTTGGATATTTTAGGCAAAAGAACAGATGGTTATCATGAAGTTAGTATGGTTATGCAATCTATTAATTTATTTGATACATTGACTTTTACTAAACTTGATACAGAAGAAGGTATTATACTTCATGGTGATGTCAAAGGTGTAGCAAAGCCAGAAGATAATTTAATTTATAAAGCAGCAAAATTATTTTTAGATACATATAAGATAAACAGTGGTGTAGAAATTAATTTAATCAAAAGAATACCTGTAGCTGCTGGATTAGCTGGTGGTAGCACAGATGCTGCTGCTGTATTTAGAGGATTAAATGAATTATTTGAAATGAATTTAAGCATTAATGCTTTATGTAAGATGGCAGAACAATTAGGTTCAGATATATCATTTTGCTTGATGGGTGGAACAATGTTAGCGACTGGTAGAGGCGAAATTTTACAAGAAATTTCAGCTATGCCAAAGACAAATATTGTTTTAGTAAAACCAAAAGTAGATGTATCTACAGCATGGGTATATAAAAATTATCATAAAGTGCAAGATAGTGTAATTCATCCTGATAATAAAGCAATGCGCAAATCTTTAATAAAAAAAGATTTACAAGGTATTTGTAAATCTTTAGGTAATGTCTTAGAATATGTAACTATCCCAGAATATCCTGAGATAGCTAAAATAAAACAAAAACTTTCTGATTATGGAGCAATGGCTGCAATGATGTCTGGCAGTGGTCCAACAGTCTTTGCCATTGTAGAAGATAGTCAAAAAGCAAAAGATATAGTAAGTAAAATACAGTTGGATTTTGATGCAGATGTATTTGCTGTAAAAACAGCAGAAAAAAATTTTTAATGGAGGAATAAACATGAGCAATAAACTTACACCGATAAAGTTAGATAGTTATCAACCTTTACGTGAAGTAGTTTTTGAAACTTTGCGTGATGCTATAAGAAAAGGTATTTTAAAACCAGGCGAACGCTTAATGGAAATTCATTTAGCTGAACAACTAGGTGTTAGTCGTACTCCTGTTAGAGAGGCAATTCGTAAATTGGAATTAGAAGGCTATGTAATTATGATGCCTCGCCGTGGTACATATGTATCCAATTTATCCATTAAAGATATTAATGAAGTTTTTGAAATTAGAACTTCACTAGATTCTTTAGCTAGTGGACTTGCTGCTGAACGTATCACTGATGAAGAACTTGAACATTTACAAAGATTATTAGTTGTCATTGGTGAAGCTATAAAAGAAAAAAATATGGAAAAAATCGTTGAAGCTGATACGAAATTCCATGATATTTTATATCAAGCAAGCAGAAATAATCGTTTAGTAGGTATTATTTATAATTTACGCGAACAATTGACAAGTTTCCGTGCAAAATCCATGGCTTATCCTGGTCGTTTGGAAGAAACTTTAGAAGAACATCGTCGTATTGTAGATACTATTGCTCAAGGTGATGCAGTTGCTGCACAAAAAGCTTCTGAATATCACATGGAACGTTCTGAACATACTTTATTGCTTAGTATGGAAGATAAAGATGGCAATATGTAAAATAAATGCTAAAGATTTTTTTTAGATATGATTTATATATGATATAATAAACTTAGATAAGTTTTTATTTGATATACAGTATAAGATTTTTTGCTAAGATAATAGCAAAATGAATTTTATAGATAATAAACCATGGGATGCATGGGGTTTGCTTGATATGAAAACATCAAGAAGTTTCTATTTTATAATTGCAAATGAAATGAGATAGAAATACATCACATATACAATAAAGGAAAGTGAATTTTAAGGTGAAATCAGAAGGATTAATTACCATAATTTTAGCCGCAGGTAAAGGCACTCGCATGAAATCTAAATTACCAAAAGTACTCCATTGTGCAGGTGGAAAGCCAATGGTAGAACATGTACTTGATGCTGCTAAAAGTGCTGGTTCCACACGTAATATAGTTGTAGTAGGCTTTGGTCGTGAACAAGTACAAGCTGTTTTAGGCGATAAAGCTGAAATCGTTTTACAAGAAGAACAATTAGGTACAGGTCATGCTGTAATGCAGGCAGAATCATTAATCAAAGATAAAAATACTGCTATAATGGTTTTATGTGGCGATACTCCACTTGTTACAGGTGCTACATTAAAAAATTTCTATGAAGAACATGTACAATCAGGAGCTAAAGCCTCTGTACTTACAACATTTATGTCAGATCCATTTGGCTATGGACGTGTAATTCGTTTAGTAGATGGTTCTGTAGAAAAAATCGTAGAACAAAAAGATGCTAGCGAACGTGAACTTGCAATCAATGAAATCAATACAGGAATTTATTGTTTTGATGCCGAAGCTTTATTTGCTAGCTTGAAAAAAGTAAATAATAATAATGCTCAAGGCGAATATTATTTACCAGATGTTTTATCCATTTTACGTGGAGAAAAACAGAAAATAAATGCTTCTATTGCTGATAATTATGAAGAAACATTAGGTATAAATTCTCGTGAACAATTAGCAAATGCTGAAAAAATCATTCGTCAGCGTAAAAATAAAGAATTAATGGCTCAAGGGGTAACTTTAATGGACCCTAATAGCACTTATGTAGATGTTGACGTTGAAATTGGACAAGATACTATAATCTATCCATCTACTTGGATTGAAGGCAATAGTAAAATTGGTGAAGGCTGTAAACTTGGACCAAATTCACATTTCAAAAATACAGTTATGGGCGATAATGTAGAAGCTATGTTTAGTTTTACTGAAGACTGTGAAATCGCAGATGATGTAAAAATGGGACCATATGTACACATTCGTCCAAATACAAAACTTGCATATAAAGTAAAAATTGGTAACTTCGTAGAAGTTAAAAATTCTAATATTGGTGAAGGCTCTAAATTACCTCACTTGAGCTATATTGGAGATACTGATATGGGCTCTGGTGTAAATATGGGTTGTGGTACAATCACTGTAAATTATGATGGAAAAAATAAATTCCGTACTATAATAGGTGATGATTGCTTTATTGGTTGCAACTCAAATCTTGTAGCTCCAGTTAAAGTAAATAATGGTGCTTATGTAGGTGCAGGCTCTACAATTACGAAAGAAGTTCCAGAAAACGCACTTGCAATCGCACGTGAAAGACAGAAAAATATTGAAGGCTGGAAAGATAAAAGAAAATAACTAAGAAATTTAGTTAGTATAATAGTTTAATTTATATTTTATTTTGGTAGCAATGTAGCATAACTACATTTCTATATATATTATTATTATTTATTATATTTTTAACAGATTTCAGGAGGAGTAAAATGAACTTCGATACCTCAAAATTATGTATTCTCACTGGTAATGCAAATCCAAAATTAGCAGAAGAAGTAGCACAGTATATCGGTGTGGAATTATGTCATGCTTTTGTAGGTCACTTCAATAATGGTGAAACTCAAGTAATGATTAGTGACAGTATTCGTGGTAAGGATGTATTTATTATTCAGCCAACTAGCCAACCAGTAAATGACAATCTTATGGAATTACTCGTTATGGCTGATGCTTGCCGTCGTGCATCTGCACAGAGCATTAATGCGGTTGTACCATATTATGCTTATTCTCGTCAAGACCGTAAAACTCGTGGTCGCGAACCTATTTCTGCAAAATTAGTAGCTAATCTTATGACTACAGCTGGTATTGACCGTGTAATCACTGTTGATTTACATGCAGGTCAAATCCAAGGTTTCTTTGATATCCCAGTAGACCATCTTGCAGCAGCTCCACTTCTTGCAGCTTATATCCAAGCTAAAAATCTTGAAGATGTAGTAGTTGTTTCTCCTGACCTTGGTGGTGTAACACGCGCTCGTGCTTTAGCAGACCGTTTAAAAGCACCTATTGCTATTATTGAAAAACGCCGTCCAATGCCAGGTTGCGCTAAAGTTATGAATTTAATTGGTGAAGTAAAAGATAAGAATTGCGTTATCATTGATGATATCGTAGATACAGCAGGTTCTTTATGTGAAGGTGCTAAAGCACTTGTTAAACATGGTGCAAAATCTGTTTATGCTTGTTGTACTCATGGTATCTTAAGTGATCCAGCAGTTCAGCGTATTGAAGATTCTCCAATGGAAGAGTTAATTATTACAAATACTATTCCATTACCTGAAGAAAAACATTCTAGCAAAATTGTTTCTGTATCTATGGCTCCACCTATAGGTGAAGTAATTTCCCGTATTTATCAGAAAAAATCTGTAAGTAAACTTTTCGATGCAATTGATATCGTAAAAGGTAAAGGCTGATAATCAAATAAAAATATAAAAGAGGTCTCTATAAAGAGACCTCTTTTGCGAATTAGAATAAATTTTTTTATTAATTGTTTCAGCTTAAATTCAGTTTTAAATTTTATATTGGAAAAATAATAAACAAATAGGAGGGATTTTATAATTTATGTTTACCCTAGAAATTATAAAAGCTATTGTTTTAGGGATTGTTGAAGGTCTAACAGAATGGTTACCTGTAAGTAGTACAGGTCATATGATTTTAGTTGATGAATTTATGTCTTTAAATGTAAGTAAAGCATTTATGGATATGTTCTTAGTAGTTATTCAGTTAGGTGCAATTTTAGCTGTAGTTGCTTTAAATTTTGATAGACTAAATCCATTTTCAAAAAGAAAAACATATTTGAAAAAAAGACAAACCATTTCTTTATGGGGAAAAGTAATCGTTGGCTGTATTCCTGCTGCTGTAATTGGTTTAGCTTTTAATGATTATATGGAAGAGCATTTTATGAATGCACAAGTAGTAGCATTCACTTTGATTTTATATGGGGTATTATTTATTATAGTTGAAAATTATAATAAACATAGAACACCAAGCATCAAAGATATTGACTATTTAGATTATAAAACAGCATTGATAATAGGTTTCTTTCAGGTATTGTCTTTAGTGCCAGGTACATCTCGTTCTGGTTCCACTATTTTAGGTGGTATTTTATTTGGAACTTCTCGTGTGGTAGCTACAGAATATACATTCTTTTTAGCTATTCCTGTTATGTTTGGTGCTAGTGCGTTAAAACTATTTAAATTCGGTTTTAATTATACTTTTGAAGAAGTTATTCTATTATTAGTGGGTATGGTAGTAGCCTTTATAGTTTCTATTATTTCTATTAAATTCTTACTTCGTTATGTAAGAACAAATGACTTTAAAGCGTTTGGTTGGTATCGTATAATTTTAGGTCTAATCGTATTTGTATATTTTTATTTCCAAGGATAAAAGGATAATTTCTTTTTAAGCATAAGAGTGAATATAAATAAAAGGATAAGAGTTGAAATAAATCAATTCTTATCCTTTTTATTTTGTCATTATTTATTATTTAATGGTAAGAGAAGCCTTTACCATTTACTTCAGAAGCATTAGAGATAATAAAGAAGGCTTTTTTATCTATATTTAAAGCTATTTCTTTAATTTTACTTAATTGCGTAAGATTTACTACGATATAAAGTATTTTCTTTTTAGTATGTGTATAGCCACCTTCACCATTGATTAAGGTAACACCACGTCCTAATTCAAGCATGATAAGCCCTGCAATTTGTTCAGACTTATCGGAAATAATCATGATGGATTTTCGTTTATTGAAACCAGTAACAATGCGGTTATCAACTTCACCCATGATGTACATGTAGATTAAAGTGTAAATAGCTACTTCAAAATTGAATAGACAAAGACCACAAAGTACGATGATACAATTTAAAGCGAAAATCATTGTACCGATATTATAAGAATAAAGTTTCTTGATTAAAGCTGCAATTACATCGGCACCACCAGTATTAGCATTAGCACGTAAGATAAGACCAAAGCCAATACCAGAAACTACACCAGCAACGATAGCTGACAACATAGGATTATTATGTAGTGGAGTATATGGTGTTAAGAATGATGTTAAATCAATGAAGAATGAATATAGACCTGTACCTAATATTGTGTTGAAAAAATATAGTCTTCCAAAAAAATGATAGGCAATATATAAAATTGGAATGTTGAAGATGATATTTTGAATACCGATAGGTAAATCAAATAAATAGTGAAGAATAATGGCAATCCCTGTAAGTCCGCCAGAGAGAAAATGATTAGGAATTAAGAACAAATTACATGATATGGCAGAAATAAGAGCACCAATGACGATCATTGCATACTGGATAATATATTTTTTCATAAAATACCTCTAAAATAATATAAAATCTAAATCAATATTCAACATTATATAGCAAATTAGGTATTTAGCAAGTAGTTTTTTTATTATTTTACATATTTTATAAAATTTTTTAGAAAAAAGTGTAAGTAAATGTACATTACAATCTGCGTTTAGCTATAGCATTACGCATTTTTTTGATATTAGTGAAGTTTTTTGTAACATTTTTTTGATATACACCCATATATAGAATATCTACTATGGCCATGTGTATTAATCGTGAAGCGACAGCTTCAGATTTATAGGCAATTTCGCGACCCATACCATGCAAAACAACATCAGCTAATTTACAAAGAGGAGAATTCATATAACTTGTTATGGCAATTATAGGAACATTATTATTGTGAGCTAATTCTATAGCTTGTAGAAGGTCAATGTTGGCTCCTGTATGAGATACGCAGATAATTAAATCTTTTTCTGTGAGTAGAGAAGAAGCTGTAACTTGCATATGCAAATCATTATAGGCTTTTATAGGAATGCCAAAACGCATAAAACGTGTTTCGATATCTTGGCAGACTGTAAAAGAATTGCCAAAGCCATATACACAGATTTGATGAGCATTTTTTATTAACTGAACAGCTTTTTCTAATTGTTCAAAATCAATTAATTTTAAAGTGTCTTGCAGTCCATCAGTGATGGAAGAAAAAAGTTTTTCAGCAATTAATTTATAGGAATCATTGGGATTTATTTCTTGAGATACTAATTCATCTTGGCTGTATACTTCACTAGCTAAGGCTATTTTTAAACTTTGTAGACCGCTAAAACCTAATTTTTTACAAAAACGAGAAATAGTAATTTCCGAACTTTGAGTATTGCTGGCTAAATCGGAGATAGTTTGACTCATGACAGTTTTTAAATTGGCAAGGATATAATCTATGATGCGTTTTTCTGATTTTGTCATATTATTATAATTGCTACGCATTAATGTTAAGATAGATGTATTTGTCTCCATGATATTCACCTCAAAATCTTTCTTAATGTAATTATAACAACAAAATATAGTGATAGTATAGAAGAAGATTGGTAAAAATGATATAAAAATATCAAAAAATAAAAATAAAATGAAAAATATATTGCATAATAAAGTTTTATTTGTTATAATTTGCTTGTGTTAGTAAATAAAGAAATTACATAAATTAATGATTTTTCAGTTTATTTATAATGATTTAGGGAAAGGGCGGTTTTAATGTTGGATTTTAGTAATACAAGAAGTTGTATTTGGATTGGGGTAGATGTAGGTACTACAGGAGTTAGAGCGATTGCTTATCAAAAAGATGGATTGAGTTTATGTAGTGCAGATGAATTTTATCCGTTAGAAACACCATATCCAGATTGGGCTGAGCAAAATCCTGAGATTATATATAAAGCAATTGAAAAAGTTGTACGTGAAGTAGCTAATACTTTAATTTATAAAGGTAAAAATGTATCTGGTATAGCTATTAGTACTGTTATGCATAGCTTTGCACCGGCTAATGAAAATCGTGAATTATTGAGCAATATGATAACTTGGGCAGATAGTCGTTCCGTAGGTATTGTTAATGAATTAAAAAAAGATGAAGCCTTAGTAAAAGGTTTTTATGAAAGAACATGTTGTCCAACTCATTCTTGTTATCCATTTTTGAAAATCTTATGGGTGAGAAAAAATTATCCTGATGTATTTGCCAAAATGAGATATATCTATTCTTTAAAAGATTATATTTTTGAAAAAATGACAGGTGAATGGGTAGTTGATAAATCTTCAGCTTCTGCAAGTGGTTTATATAATGCTCATAAAATGGATTGGGACGAAGAAATTTTAAATTATGCGGGAATAACAAGAGAACAATTACCACCTGTTGTATCTACAACTTATCAGAGTAAATTGACAGATAGTGCAGCGCAAAGATTGAATTTACCAGAAAATTTACCTGTAGTTATTGGTGCTACTGATGGTGTATTGGTAAATGTGGGAATTGGTGCTATTGAAGATGGTCAGTTAAGTGCGACAATCGGTACAAGCGGAGCAATTAGAATGCTTACCAAAACACCAAAGGTGGATAGTTTGGGACGCACATGGTGTTATAACTTGACTGATGATATGTGGGTTGCAGGTGGTGCTATAAATAATGGTGGTATCATCATGAGATGGCTTCGCGATAAAGTCTGTCATTATAGCAATCATCGTTTAGAAGATATCGATATTGACCCATATGATTTAATGACGCTTAAAGCTTCTAAAATTCCATCTGGAGCAGAAGGATTATTGTTGTTGCCATTTTTTACAGGTGAACGTGCACCATATTGGAATTCTGAACTTCGTGGAATGTTTTTTGGCTTATCTTTAAATCACAGTCGTTCTCATATGATTAGAGCTGGCATGGAAGGTATATGTTTTAGTTTAAATTGTGTACTAAGTGCTTTAAAAGATTTTAGTCAGGTAAAAGATATTCGCGTTAGTGGTAGTTTTACAAAATCACCATTATGGTTACAAATTATGGCTGATATCTTTGGCGAACATATAACTTTACCTCAAAATAGTGAGGGAGCAGCTTTTGGGGCAGCCGTTTTAGGTTTCATAGCTAGTGGTGAGATGAAAGATATATCAGATACTGCAAATTTAATTAAACCGAAGAAAGTATATAAACCACAAGCAGAAAATAAAGAAGTCTATGAAGAACTTTTTGATATCTATAGTAGTTTATATGAAAAATTACAACCTGATTTTGCACGCATAACTACGTATCAAAATAAAATGTATAAATAATAAAAATATATAAAGAGAGAGGGTTTTGATTATGCCATTAGCTATATTGGCTGTGGGGATTATTATTTTATTTATACTTATCATGGTTGATTGCTGCTGTTATCAGAACTTCTGTTGGGTCTGCAACTGTAGCAGCACTCACAGCAGGTGGTATTGTAGCACCATTAATTCCTCTCACTGGTGTAAGCCCAGAACTTATGGTATTAGCAGTTGGTGCAGGTAGTGTAATTTTCAGTCCACCAAATGACCCAGGATTTTGGTTATTTAAAGAGTTCTTTGGCTTAACTATAAAGGGAACAATTCGCACATGGTGTGCTTTAGAAACTATTATTTCCGTTGCAGGTATTATTGGTGTAATGATTTTAAATGCAATCTTATTTTGATAGTTTTTGAAGATTTTATGCAAATAAATTATAAATAAAGAAGATAAATGTATTTTATGAATAATTTAGTAGCTGAATTTTAGACATGCGATAATATATTGTACGAGAAAAATAAAAAAGCTACCTTATTGGTAGCTTTTTTTGATAGACAGTTGTACAATATAGATATATTTTTTTAATTTTTAATGGGGGAAAATAAAATTTATGAAATCAAATATAGCAGTTATTGGTATGGGTGTAATGGGAAGCTGTTTAGCTTTAAATATGGCAAATCATAATTTCAAAGTAGCCGTATATAATTACACTCCAGATTTAACAGAAGCTTTTGTTAAAAATCATCCACATGATAATATAACAGCTTTTTATGATGTAAAATCTTTAGTGGAAGGTATGACTCGTCCTCGCAAATTCTTTATCATGGTAACAGCAGGTAAAGCAGTAGATAGTGTAATTGAAAGTCTTTTACCTTATTTAGATAAAGAAGATATCATCATGGACGGTGGTAATTCCTTCTTTAAAGATACACAAAGAAGATATGAATATGTAACTTCTAAAGGATTTAAATATTTTGGTGTTGGTGTATCTGGCGGTGAAGAGGGAGCACTCAATGGTCCAGCATTAATGCCAGGCGGTAATAAAGAAAGTTATAAAGAAATCAAAGAAGTTTTAGAAGCTATTTCCGCTAAAGCTGAAGATGGTAAACCTTGTTGCACATATATTGGTGAAAATGGTGCAGGTCATTATGTAAAAATGGTGCATAATGGCATTGAATATGCAGATATGCAACTTATTGCTGAAGCTTATTTATTATTAAAACATGTTGGTGGATATGAAAATTCTCAGATTGCAGATATTTTCAATGAATGGAACCAAGGTGAATTAAATAGCTTCTTAATTGGTATTACAGCAGATATCTTTAAAGAAAAAGATGATTTAGGCGAAGGCGAATTAGTAGATAAAATCTTAGATAGTGCAGGGCAAAAAGGCACAGGTCGTTGGACAAGTTTAGCTGCTTTAGAACAAGGTGTGAATACATCTATTATGACAAGTGCTTGCAATGCTAGAAATATCAGTTCTTTCTATGAAAAACGTCAACAATTAGCAGAAAGTGGTTTGAAAAAAGTATTATCTGTAGAAATTGATGCAGATTTTGTAGAAGATGTAAGACGCTCTTTATATACAGCTAAAATTGCAGCATATGCTCAAGGTCTTGCTCTTTATAAAAGCGCTTCTGAAACATATGATTGGAATTTAAACTTAGGTGATATTGCTTCTATTTTTAGAGCTGGTTGTATCATTCAAGCGAGATTTTTAAATAATATAACTAATGCTTATCAGCAAGAACCTAATTTAGATAATTTAATTGAAAATGAATTCTTTGCTGAAAAAGTAAAAAATAATCAGCAATGTTTAAGAAAAATTGTAGCTAAAGCTATTTTAGCAGGTGTACCAGTACCAGCTTTTGCAAATGCAATTTCTTATATTGATGGCTTGAGTACAAAAGTTGTGGGTGCAAATCTCATTCAAGCTCAAAGAGATTATTTTGGTGCTCATACGTATAAACGCATTGATAGAGAAGGTACTTTCCATCATCAATGGCAAAAACATTTTGATAGATAATAAGAAAAAGCAGACTTTTGTCTGCTTTTTCTTTATAATATAAGATATTGAGATGAATAGAAGAGAGGCGTTTTTGATTATTGTGAGCCGCACACTTGTGATTTAAATCATGAGTTAGGCAAACAAAATAGTCAGCGTATATAGAAATATGTACGTAGAGATAGACAAAGAGCTATCCTATACTGTTTGAACTGCTGGAAACTCCTAAAGATATTTGAACTACAACGTAAACATGAAATAAAGTTAAGCGTGAATGTGGCGAAAGCAGAAAAAATCAGATATATAG
>NZ_FOCY01000031.1:0-5914 GCF_900110235.1 Megamonas sp. Calf98-2
CATCAACCTTCTTTGGAGAGATATAGTAAGACCTGCTATTTTAGTAGGCAAGTATCGTTTGTATCCAAGAATCCCCTGCCTTTAGGCATGGGGAGTATGTCAAACCCACACATAAAATGTCATGTATTGGTCTCTCTATTGGTGATAATAATTTAACTTCACTCAATTTATAGCTCTTAAAATTATTATTTTCATCATCTAATTTTGTCTGTATATCTTTTATATCATCTTCATTTAATTGTTCAATCACATCTTGCATACAGCAAAAAGTTTTATCTGCATATAAATCATTAAGTGCTATTATCTTATCTTCATCATTTGCTAAAACACCTATCAATTTCTTATCTTCTATTTTAAAATTTACAAACTTCATTATCCTTCATTCCTTTCCTTACTTACTAACTAAAATATATATTATACATTTTCAATCCAAAATCCTTCTATTTTATAATCCTATTCAATAAATAGGTTTTAAAGAAAACAATTTTATATAGTTCTTTTACCAAACTAAATTTATTATTGTATTTACTCTAATAAATTATTTTATATTCATCTTGACATTATATACTATTCATACTAAAATAATAGTATATAAGATATAAATTTCTTTTATTCTTTTAATTTATAAATATATTTTAAATCTATATATAAACAAGTAATTATCATATTTTCACAAACTTTAAACCTACTATAAAAGTAGGATAGGAGGATATATTTCATGACTAAATCTCTTTTAAATATTACGGACTTATACGCTAGTGCTGAAGATAAAACAATTTTACAGAATTTAAATTTAAATATAAATCAAGGTGAAACTCATATTTTAATGGGCCCTAATGGTGCAGGAAAATCTACATTAGGCAATGTCATTATGGGCAATTCTCAATACAAAGTAGACCGCGGAAGTATATTTTTCGAAGATGAAGATATCACTTCTGCTAGAACTGATGAACGTGCTCAAAAAGGATTATTCTTATCTTTCCAAAGCCCTATAGAAATCCCTGGTGTTTCTATCTCTCAATTTATCCGTACTGCTATGGAAACAAAAGAAAAAATCCGCCTAAAAGCTTTTCGCGATAAATTAAAAACTGTTACTAAGACATTAGGCATTAATGAACAATGGATCAATCGTGAGTTAAACGTAGGATTTTCTGGTGGCGAACGCAAAAAAATTGAAATGCTTCAATTATTAATGCTAAATCCTAAATTAGCTATCTTAGATGAAACAGACTCTGGTCTTGATGTTGACGCTGTAAAAACTGTTTCTCGCGGTATACAGACATTCCAACAAGATGACCAAAAATCTTTATTAATCATCACTCACAATAGCAAAATTCTTGAATATCTCCATATCGATTATGTTCATATCTTAATCAATGGAAAAATCATCAAAACAGGAGATGCTTCTTTAATAAAAATCATCAACGAACAAGGCTATGAACCTTTTATCACTGGACAAGGAGAATAAAATCATGAATGAAGCAGAAAAAAGACAAAATGAATATATAAATCAAACTGCTGAACGTGTAGAAAATCGTTATGATTTTAAAAAAGCAGAAAAAGATGCTTATCGTCTCAAAAAAGGTCTCACGCCTGAAATCGTAGAAGAATTATCTGCTAAAAAAAATGATCCTGAATGGATGCGTGAATTTCGCTTGCGTTCTTTAGAAATCTACCACAGCTTAGATGTACCACCATGGGGACCATCTATTGATGATTTAAATATCGACAATATCGTAACTTATGTAAAACCAAATACTGATATGCAAGGTTCATGGAAAAATGTACCTGAAGATATCAAAGATACTTTCGATAAATTAGGTATTCCTCAAGCTGAACAAAAATCCCTAGCTGGTGTCGGTGCCCAATACGACTCTGAGGTCGTTTATCACAATCTCAAAGAAGAAGTTGCCAAACTAGGCGTAATTTATACAGATATCGAAACTGCTCTCAAAGGCCCTTATGAACCTATGATACGTGAACATTTCATGAAACTTGTAACACCTCGCGATCATAAATTTGCAGCCTTACATGGTGCAGTTTGGTCTGGTGGCTCTTTCGTATATGTACCACCTGGAGTAAAAGTGGACATTCCACTTCAATCTTATTTCCGCCTAAATGCAGCAGGTGCAGGGCAATTTGAACATACTTTGATTATCGTAGATAAAGGAGCTGACCTTCACTTCATCGAAGGCTGTTCTGCTCCTAAATATAATGTAGCTAATTTACATGCTGGCTGTGTAGAATTATTCGTCGCTGATGATGCAAAATTGCGTTATTCCACAATCGAAAACTGGTCAAAAAATATGTATAATCTCAATACAAAAAGAGCAAAAGTAGGCAAAAATGCTACTATGGAATGGATTTCTGGCTCATTTGGCTCTCATATCTCTTACCTTTATCCAATGACAATTCTTGCAGGTGAAAATGCCAAAGCAGAATTTACAGGAATTACATTTGCTGGTAAAGGGCAAAACCTCGATACAGGAGCTAAGATGGTGCATAATGCCCCTCATACATCTTCTTTAATCAATACAAAATCCATTTCTAAAGATGGTGGTGCTAGTACATTTAGAAGTTCTGTCGTTGTAGCAAAACAAGCCCAGCACAGTAAAGCCCTAGTTTCTTGCCAATCTTTAATGCTCGATAATATTTCTCGTTCAGATACAATTCCAGCAATGGACGTGCGTACAAATAAAGCCAGTGTTGGACACGAAGCCAAAATCGGTCGCATTAGTGATCAAGCTGTATTTTATCTCATGAGTAGAGGTCTAAGTGAAGCCGCTGCTCGTGCTATGATTGTAAACGGATTTGCTAATCCAATATCCAAAGAATTACCAGTAGAATATGCTGTAGAAATGAATCATTTAATTCAATTAGAAATGGAAGGCGCCATTGGCTAAAAGGAGATATGACTATGAATATAAAATTTGAACATGCAAATAGTTTACCAATGCCAACATGGCGTTGGTTAAAATTAAATGATACAACTATATCTTATGATAATATAGATAAATTAACTCCCCTCAAACCTCAAATCATTAATTCCATGGAAAATATTTCCCTATCTTCACAAAAAGATATAGCTTCTGCTGACTTTCCTCACATCAATACTGGTATCGGCTCAGATGCTGATAATTTTGTAGTAAATAATGCTAGTAACAAAAACTATTTCACTATCAAAGCAAATACGATTACCCAAAAACCTTTAATCTTCATTTATGATTTAACCGATAACCTCGATTTAATTGATGATAATTATATTTACGCTCAAGAAAATAGCCAAGCCACTATAATTATCGTTTACAATTCTCCTTATCATAATCAAGGTTTTCATGCGAGCAGTACAAAGATTTTCGCTGAAAAAAATGCTCAAGTTAAAATAATTCAACTACAAGCACTCGGCAAAGACTATTTTAATTTCGATGATATTGGCACACTTGCCCAAGAAAATGCTCGTATATCCATTCAACAAATTGCTTTAGGTGCAAATAAAAATTATCTAGGTGCAAATATTGATTTATTACAAAATAATGCACAACTAGATTTCCAAACAGATTATTTAACTACTAAAAATCAAATGCTCGATATGAACTATATTGTCAATATCCTAGGTCAAAAGACAAAAACTAATTTAACGACAAATGGTATCTTAATGCATAACGCTCAAAAAACACATCGTGCAACTTTAGATTTTAAACAAGGTTGCAAAGGTTCTATAGGTACAGAAGCAGAAAATGTATTATTACTTGATGAAGATATCCACAATAAATCAATTCCTCTAATTCTCTGCGGTGAAGATGATATTGAAGGCAATCACTCCGCTTCTATCGGTGAAATGGATAAGGAGCAATTATTTTATCTGCAAACTCGTGGCTTAAATGAAAGACAAATTCGCCAAATGCAAATTGACTCCAAACTTCAATTAATCACAACCAATTTACCTGAAGAACTTCACGCTTATATTTCCACTTATCAACAGGAGGCTTTCTATCATGAAAACTAATTTTCGCCAAGATTTCCCTATATTAAATGATGAAGCAAACCCTGTCGTTTATTTAGATAGTGCTGCTACTACGCAAAAACCACTAAGTGTGATAAAATCCCTAGAAAATTATTACACATCTCAAAACGCAAATCCCCTTCGTGGTCTCTATAAGTTGAGTGCTACTGCTACAAGTGAATACGAACAAGCTCGCCACAGTGTAGCACAATTCATCAATGCTAATGAAGATTGTGAGATTATTTTCACTAGAAATACTACTGAATCCTTAAATCTCATCGCCTACACTTACGGCATGGAAAATATCCAAGAAGGCGATGAAATCGTAATCTCCATTCTTGAACATCATAGCAATATACTACCATGGCAAATGATAGCAAAATTAAAAAAAGCTACATTAAAATATATGTATATAAATGATGAAGGTATTATTTCTGATGAAGAAATTCAAACAAAAATCACACCTAAAACAAAAATAGTTTCTATCACTCAAATTTCAAATGTCTTAGGCGTTGCCACTCCCTTAAAAGCTATAATAAAAAAAGCTCATGAAGTAGGTGCTATCGCCATTGTTGATGGTGCTCAAGGTGCTCCTCATATGGCAACAGACGTTCAAGATTTAGATTGTGATTTTTACGCATTCTCCGGTCATAAAATGTTAGCACCTATGGGAATTGGCGTTTTATATGGGAAAAAATCCATACTTGAGCAAATGCCTCCATTCTTACGCGGTGGCGAAATGATCGAAACAGTATCCGAACAAGATGCTACATTTGCTCCACTTCCAGAAAAATTTGAAGCTGGTACACCTAACGTATCTGGAGCAATAGCATTAAAAGCCGCTATCGAATATATAAATCAAGTAGGATTTTCCTATATTGAACAACAAGAAGAAAAATTAATGAAAATCGCTATGGAAGAATTATCTAAAATGCCTTATATCACCATTTATGGCTCACCAGATTATAAAAAGCATAAAGGTGTATTGAGCTTTAATATTCAAGATATTCACCCTCATGACGTATCTTCACTTGTCGATTATCATGGGAATATCGCCCTTCGTGCAGGCAATCATTGTGCTCACCCATTATTAAAATATCTAAATGCACAATCAACAAATCGCATAAGCTTTTATTTCTATAATACAAAAGAAGATGTTTATCAATTCATTGAACAAATAAAAAAAGTAAGGAGTTATTTAGGATACGATGTTTAATCTCTATAATGAAATCTTAACTGAACACAACCTTCACCCTAATAATAAATGTTCACTAGCAGATGCTACACATCACCAACACGGTATCAATCCTAATTGCGGTGATGAAATCACTCTCTCCTTAAAACTCAATAACAATATTATTGAAGATGCTAGTTTCCAAGGTTCAGGTTGTGCTATTTCCCAAGCTTCCACAGATATCATGATTGATTTAATGCTCGATCAACCAATCGACAAAGCCAAAGAATTATGTCGTTTATTCATTGGCATGGTTCAAGGCACAATCACTGATGAAAAAGAGCTTGCCCCTTTAGATGAAGCTCTTACCTTTAAAAATATATCCAAAATGCCAGCTCGTGTAAAATGTGCCGTACTCAGCTGGCATACTATGGAAACAATCCTAGACAAAGCCCTCCAAAACTCTCAATAAATAAAAAGTATCATCTTGATTTAAATAGTTCAAAACTAAAATTAAGATGATACTTTTTTTATCTAAAATTTACCAGCCAAAATCAATAAAAATCCCGCTAATCCTTGATAAATAAACATTTTCACTAAATCCCTTCAAATCTCATTATTGCTGGTAAAAAATAACTAAAATCCTTGTTTATCAACACTTTTAATAGTACAATAAAATCATAAAGATTAATTTTTCTAGCATTTAACTTTAACAAATGTTGTATTTGAATCTGGCT
>NZ_FOCY01000031.1:7965-26974 GCF_900110235.1 Megamonas sp. Calf98-2
TTTATTTAACTTTAACAAATGTTGTATTTGAATATCTGGATTAGTACCTTTTAACCAATGTATAAACTCAATTTAACTTTAACAAATGTTGTATTTGAATTCACTCTCTAGCAATAGTATAACAATGAAAAAAGCCTTAGGAACTGACCCTTCCTAAGGCTTTTGTGCGTCATCATGAGTTTGATTTCGTCTATACTTAATATAATATATTACATAGATTTTGCAATACAAAGCTTGTTATTGTGCAAATAAATATTTATGATAAACTACATCCTAAAAATCAAATAAAAACGGCAACAAAATGGCAACAATAAAAAAGTACCTGCATAAAACAGGCACTTTTATAAATAAATATACGAATATTATTTTCTCACAAAAGTCATAATTATAGTATCCTCACCATAATTATGTTTCATCTTTTCATATTCTTTAGCCTCAATAGGTGTTATAACTACAGTCTTTAAGCTAGGATTTAATTTATTTACTTTTTCTACCACGCCTAAATGTTCATCACCATGAAAACTTCCTTGTACATGGAGGACTTTTGTATCTTTATGTTCCTTTAAAAATTCAACAATACTTTCCGCCATGGTATCATCTTTTAAGCATTGAGCTTTATAGAAAGCTTCTATCCTTTCTGGTGTCATCATCATATGACTTTGACCATCAGCCATAGACATATAATTTTTGAATTTATCATAATATCTTTCATATTCTACTAAATGTTTTTTCGGCAAATAAATTTTATCTTTATCTTCAATTAAAGCTAAATCACCTACTTTTGTATATTGATTAGCTATTCTTCGTGGAATATTCGATGCTAAAACATACATATCTTTTTCTTTAGCAAATTCTACCAATGGTTTATAATCTGTTTGATAATTCTCCCATGGACGAGAATTATTTATAAATTCTGTTTCTGTTATTTCATCATTCAAATATTTATCCATTACTGACTGAACATCTCTCTCAAACATTTCCATAGATAATATCATATCTTTATTTTGTTTATACATCTCTTGGAAAAATAATAATTCTGCTTCATGAATAGATTTTTGGTCATGATATTCATTAAAAAATACTACATCATAATTTTGAGAAATGCTCACCGCTTTATCTAAATTAATTTTTTCTCCTTGATAATAATACTCTACGTCAGATTTTTCATCTTGTGCTTGAGCCATACCTCCCAAACAACTAGTCAATACCAGCCCACTACAAGCAATTATCTGCCAAAACTTTTTCAAAATACCATCTCCTTTTAGTAAAAATTTATTTATTAATTAAAACAAAGTAGCAAGATTTTACCCTGCTACTTTATTTAATTTATCTTATTATCTTAGAAAGTCCATTCTGCACCCAAACGCCAAATCATACCATCTAAACCAATATCACTAATCTTTTTGTCAAAAATATTATCTACACCTGCATAAACTCTATTTCCTTCACCAAATTTTTTATTGAGTACAAAATTAGTTGTAGTGAAATTGTAATCATTATCATCATAATGGTATTTATTAGCCCATTGTTGCCATAAAATCGCACTATATCCCCAATTATCATGGTCATCATATAATAATTGCAATGTAGTCATATTTCTTGCTCTATTATCTAAACGATCACCACTCACTTTATCTGTTGCATCAAGCCAGTTACTTGTTGCTTTTATTGTCCATTTATCGTCTAAATTGCGACCAATTTCCATTTCCACACCATCAATTTCAGCTTCATCTACATTTACATATCCTTGCTCAAAATAACTATTGCCTGTCTGTTTTGTTGTGATTAAATTTTTAACATCATTATTGAAGTATGTTAATTTACCAAAATTATTATCTTTTTCAGCTTCAAAACTGATATCCCATGAAGTAGATTTTTCTGGTTTTAAATCTGGATTGCCTTCAACACGTACTGTCATTGGTCCCATCGCACGCTCCATTACCATATATAATTCACTAATAGTTGGAGCTTTGAAGCCTTTACCCCAATTAGCCTTAATGCGACTATTATCACTAATAAAATATGTCGCACCTATTTTTGGTGTAACTTCCCCACCAAAAGAACTATTATGGTCATAACGTATAGATGGAATTACTAATAATTTATCATTTACTTGCCATTCATCTTGGATATACCCTGCATAATTTGTAATATCTTTATCTGAATAAGATTTTGGACTATTATAACCATTACCTGACTGACTTACTTGATGTACATTATCACCTCCATCACCCAAACGAGTACCTTCGACTTTATTTTGACGATATTCGCCGCCAAATGTCAAAAGATGATTATCATTTAATTGTATAGTATTCTTACCTTCTATGCCCCAAAGCGTATAAGTGGATTTATCCCAATCATATTTTGGATACATTGAACCCAAAATATTTTCCATTGGTCCTGGAAAATTATCACGATAATTATATAAATTATTCTCTTTATCTAATCTACTATAAAAAGTCCTAATCATATAATCACTATTATCAGTTTTGCCACTATAACCTAAACTATAATCATATCTTCTATAATCATACCATTCTTTTTTATCCTTACTAGTTTGAAAAACGCCTGTTGATGTATATTTATCAGCATAATCTGCTTTTGTATGTTCATTATAATAGCCAAGTGTTAAATCAATTTCTTTATCATTGCCTAAATCCCATGTTCCAGCAAAATTAAAATCTTGAATAGGACCATAATAATTACTGCCTTCATCTCCAGCTTGCATATTTTTGCGTATATCACTAAAACGCATATCAAAAGTAGAACTGAAATTTCCCTGTTTACCAAAATCTATATGATAATAATTATTTATAGCTTCTGATCCTGTAGAAAGACCTACCATAACTGATGGCTCTTTTGATTTTTTAGTGATGATATTAATTACTCCACCTAAAGCATCTGAACCATATTGTGCTGAAGCACTGCCACGCACAATTTCAATACGTTCAATATTTGACAGACTCAAGCGACCTAAGGCATAAACGTTTTGTGTGGCACTTGTATCTTCTCCAGCAAATCTTTTACCATCTATTAAAATTAAAGTATGATTTGTACTCATTCCACGAATCATCACATTATGACCTGCCATACCTGCTGAAGTTACATCTACATTAGCTGCCAAACGAAGTGCAGAATAAACATCTGTTGCTCCTAATTGTTCAATATCTTCTTTAGTAATTACTTCTACAGTTTGCGGCACAGCTTTTACTTCCTCTTGAGTTCGTGTAGCTGTAACTACTACATCTGGTGTAACTATCACGTCATTATTTTGTATATCTTGTGCATATACTGGACTTGATAAACCTAATAATACTGATAAAGTCAATAAAGTTTGTTGTTTTTTTGTAGATAATCTCATTATATTAACTCCTTTGTATGTAATTGTTTATATTAACAATAATCATTATCATTAATATAAACAGATTAAACGTATTATTTGCTTTTCTTTAGCTATGAATATTTTTTATTTAAAAAGTAATCTCTGCTCCTACACGCCAAATTCTACCTTCTAAATAAATATCTCCTATTTTTTTATCTCCAATATTATCTACACCTGCATAAATTCGTCCATTTCGACCATCATCAAAAGCGAATTTTTTATTTACTACAAAATTTAAAGTATTATAATCATAATTTTCATTAGCATAATGATAATTACTTATCCAAGAATTCCAAAGCTTAGCACTATATCCATTAATATCATTATCATCATAATTCAATTCCAAAGTGGAAATATTATCAGCTGTCGCAGATACTTTTTCCCCATCACTATCTTTAGCATTGAGCCAATTACTAGTCGCTCTAATAGACCAATTGTCATTGAATTGACGACCTACTTCAAATTCTACGCCATCAGTTTTGGCATCTTGAGCATTGATAAATGTATTTTTTCCATTTACCTTATCATATGTTATTAAATTATCGTATTTACTATTAAAATAATTTAATTTCAACCAATTATTATCTTTTTCAGCTTCAAAACCTAGTTCCCATGTAGTAGCTTCTTCTGGTTTCAAATCTGGATTTCCATATATCGTAGTAAAACCATGATCTTGCCCAGCATATAATTCCACTAAATTCGGAGCTCTCCATGATTTACTCCAATTAGCTTTTATACGACTATTATCACTTAGAAAATAAGTTGCCCCTAATTTTGGTGTCGTTTTTCCGCCAAATTGTTCATCATGGTCATATCTCACTGCTGGAATAAATAAAATTTTATCATTTATAAACCATTCATCTTGAATATATCCAGCATAAGCAGAATTGTCCTTGCTATTACCTTCACCTAAAGCTAAGATTGGGCCTTCTACGCCTATATTTTTATATTCAACACCATAAGTTAATAAATGTTCATCTCCTGCTTGTACTGTATTTTTAGCTTCAATACCTAAAGTATCAAATGTATTTTGCTTATAACCATTATTTTTACTGCCTTTATATTCTTCCTTATCATATCGATTATAATAAGCTCTAATCATATAATTACTATTATCGCCTTTTCCATTATAAGCTATACTATAATCTTGATTTGTCTTATCATAATTTGTGGAACTTTTGCCCATTCCCATAGAAGAATAATCTGTTATTTTCTTTGATTTTTCATCATAATAACCTATATAAAAATCTAAATTATTACTATCATCAAATGCATACGTTCCACTAAAATCATAATTCGTTCTAGGTCCAAAATAATTTGTCCCTGTGCCACCAACAAATTCACGTTTACGATATTTAGCAAAATTAGCATTCACTACCCCATTGAATTTACCTTGCTGACCTAAATCAAAACGATAATAATTATTCATGACATCAGTTCCTGTATTTGCTCCTACAGTTACAGATTGTTCTTTGGATTTTTTCGTAATAATATTGATTACTCCACTTTCAGCATCTGCACCATATTGAGCGGAGGCTGCACCTCTAACAATCTCAATGCGTTCTACACTAGATAAATTTATCTTATCTAAATCAAAAGCTCCTCTAGTCATTGATGAATATTCATTTGACATTCTTCTGCCATCTAATAATACTAATGCACCTGCATTTTTCCCACGGACCATCAATCTATGACCTGCACCAATTTGAGAAACATCAACATTTGTTGCCAATTTCAAAGCAGAATAAATATCTGTTGCTCCTAATTGTTCAATATCTTCACTAGTGATGACTTCTACAGCATTCGGTACAGCTTTCACTTCTTGTTGAGTTTTCGTAGCTGTTACCACTACATCTGGTGTTTGGATTACTTCACTAGCTTGCGTGCAACTTGTCAATCCCATCAATATAGATAAAGTTAAAAGTGTAGATTTACGTTTTTTTGTTAGCATTGCTCGTCTCCTTTATTATAAAATTAAGTTTTATTAATAATAATCATTATCATTAATGCTTTAAAAATTATGGCAGTTATCAAAATTAATCATAACTGCCTTATTTTATTTATATATTTAACCTTGTGCTGCTATTGGCTGAACTTCAAAAGATTTTTTGCCCATTAATAATTGTTGTGTAAGTTCTATTATTGTCTGTGTGATATTATTTTGCCAAAATTGACCAGCAATCGTCATTTTATAAGTATGACCACATTTTTCAAATAAGCCATATTCCACCCAAATATTGAGTACTTCTTCTAATTGTAAAAGTTCTTCACTATATACTTGAGCTAATTTTTGTATATTTACCATACAATTTTCAGTCTGTGCTTGAATATCCTTAAATAAAACTTTGCCTTCTGCTTCTTTTGTTAACACCATCAATGGCCATTTTCCTTCATCAATAGCATTCATATAACGCTGTAAATCTCTATTTAAAAACATAGAAATATCTCCTACAAAACCGCCAGCCCCTGAACCAAATGGTATCACATCAGCTCCTGATTTTGCCAAAGTATTATACATACTGCGTTCACGATTTGTTTTTGCCCAATGACAAACACTCAATCGCTTATAACCTAATTCATCTAAATATAAAATAGCTGTTTCTAAATATTTTGCCTGCTGTTTTGTCGTTGCCGCAGGTGGTATTTTGCCATTATCTATCGCTTTTTTTAATGCAGATTGTTCAAATACATTTAATTGATATAAATCCATACCATCAATTGGCAAACTATCTGCTATTTTTAAATCATTTACAAAGTTATCCACATCTTGAGCAGGTAACCCATAAATCAAATCTATGATTAATACTGCTTGATTATAACTTGCAGCTCGTTTGAGATTTTCAATAACAGTTTCTTTATCATCTTTGCGTCCCATACTTTGACGGATAGCCGTATCAAAAGATTGTACACCCACAGATATGCGATTTACACCATGTTTAAACCATACTTGCAATTTTTCATCAACTAAATCATGCACACGAGCTTCCATAGTTATCTCGCAATCATTAGCAAGTGGCAATACTTCATTCATAGTTTTTAATAATCTATCTGCATTATATGGCGATAATGTAGATGGTGTTCCGCCACCAAAAAATACAGCATTGATCACACTATCTTGTACATATTTATATTCTTTTGCCATCAATAATTGCTTGATTAATCTATCTACATACATGGTTTCGCGTTCTTCATTAGAATAATTTTGGAAAAAACCACAGTATAGACAAATTTGACTGCAAAAAGGAATGTGTATATATACTGCTTTCTTTTTACTTTTATCTCCTTTTCTTTGCATATATTCAAGCCAAATTTCTTGCTGTTTTACAGGTGGTACCATCTGTCCATTTGCCCCTGGATGAACAACTCTTTTTTTGCTAAAAGTCTCCGTCAAAGGCTGACAAGATTTTTCCCCTATCATCATCTTATATTGTTCAGTTGATAGACTATCTAATATTTCTCTTATTTTGCTCATAAGTTCATTTCACCACTCATTTTTGCTTTAATCTCACTAAACACTTTCTTTGCATTAGCCAAATCTTGCTCATCAGGGTGTGTACTAGCTTTGCGATGACGTTCTAAACGCTTTTCATCTACTGCATGAAAATTTTCTTTAGAGACTTTCGTGCCAAACATTTTTTTCATCGCCTCTAATAATTTAGGATCAATCTTTCCTTGGCAGATAAATCTCCCCATAACCTCATTAGAACTATCTAACATATCTATACCATTTTGCAAGCTAGTTTTTGCATGTTCTGAATCTGGTTCAGCTCCTAGCGTAGCATATACAGCCACTTTACTATTGCGAATAGATTTCAAAAATTTACTGGATTTTGCATCAGATGTTCCTTTGTCCACCCAAAAACCTACAACAACTAAATCATAACCTGTAATATCAGGATTATCTTCTACTTTATAAATATCACAATTCGGAGCTAAAACTTCGGCAATAGCTTCTCCTACCATTTTTGTATTACCTGTTAAACTAGAATAAACTACTATTGATTTCATTTTTTATCTCCTTCTTTTCTATAAAAAATATATCTTTACTCAAATTATAGTCTAAATTTATCTTAAACACACTAAAATTTAAAACTTTTATTTTATATCAATTAGATTATTCATTATAATTTTTTAATTGATGTCTACTAATTACCAACAAGATTAATGTGATAATTATTAAATAAATCATATCTAACAAACTATACATACTAAATACTTCTGTACGCAATAAATTATTCGCTAAAGTCAATGGCAAAATTCCCACTACAATCTGCAACCAATCCGGCAAATTATACAACGGAAAAAATGTACCACAGAAGAAAGTCATCGGTGTAATTATAAAATTTATCACTGAAGATAACGCATCTGGATTTTTAATCCAAAGACCTATGGCAATCCCTAAAATACCAAAGCAAAAGGCAGATAATAAAATCCCTAAAAATCCCCAAAGGCTTAACATCGGCACATCAAAAAATACCATAGCTATGATATAGATAATACCTCCAGCTATAAAGCCACGAGTAACTCCAGCTAAAGTAATGCCTAATATAACTTGAAAAGCCGAAATCGGACTCAATAATAATGTCTGGAATGTTTTAAAATAAAATCTTCCTACACTCACTGATAATGCTGTCTGTTGAAAAGCATTCATCATGACTGTTATCGATAACATTCCCTTTGCCAAAAAAGGTAAATAACCACCATGGATATTATTCATTACAGGTCCAATCCCCATGCCAAAGGCAAATAAATAAATTATCGGAAACATCACCGCTGAGAAAATATATCCTAATTTTCCCATCTTCTTTTGCAAAAGTGCCATTTCACGCATATATACTGCTAAAAAATTCAAAATCAATAAGCCTCCTTACCGATAAATCGTAAAAAAGCTTTTTCTAAAGTTATATCTTCATTTTCATCTTTTTGCATTATCTGCTTTATTTTTTCTACTTCATCTATCGCCAATAATTCTCCTTGTTTTAAAATAGCGATTTTATCACAAAGATATTCAGCTTCTTCCATATAATGAGTAGTGATAATTACACTTATCCCCATATTTTTTAGTTTTTTTATTTCTTGCCAAATATCATATCTCACATCAGGATCTAATCCCACACTAGGTTCATCTAATAATAAGATTTTAGGTTTCATTAATAAAGCTCTAGCAATCATTGCTTTTCTAGCCATACCGCCAGATAATTTCTCAATCTTTCTATCTTGCCAAGTATTCATTTCAAATTGAGATATTATTTTTTCCACTTCATATTTATAATTTTTCACCTTATACAAACGAGCATAATATAGCAAAGCTTCTTTAACGGAAAATTCTCTTTCCATATTATTATCCTGCATGACAAAACCTAGCTGAGACTTTATCTTTGCTCTTTCTTTATCAGCATCAATCCCTAAAATATCAAGCTTACCTGAATTTGCTCTGCTTAAACCAGATATTATCTTCATCATACTCGTTTTACCAGCACCATTAGGACCTAAAAGCCCCAATATCTCGCCTTCTTCAAGTGTGAAACTTATATTTTTTAAAATAATTTTATCCTTAATTTGTTTATTTATCTTATTTAAACTTAAAACCTGCACTAATTTTTCTCCCCTTGTTTTACATCATAAGGGAAACAAACTAAATGTTTTTGTCCATTTTGCTCTAAAGACATGACTGACGTTTCTACATCATATAAATCACAAAGTATTTTTTCTGTAAATACATCTTGCACCAAACCTTCAGCAAAAATCTTGCCTTTTTTCACCGCTACTAAGCGATGACTATATCTAGCAGCATGGTTTAAATCATGCAAGACCATAATCACTGTGATTCTTCTTGTTTCATATAATTTATATACTAAATTCATCAAATCCAATTGATGTTTTACATCTAAATACGTAGTCGGTTCATCTAATAATAAAATCTCTGGGTTTTGAGCTATCGCCATTGCCAGCCATGCTCTTTGACGTTCGCCACCAGATAAAGTATCTAATCTTCGATATCGCATATGTGATGTATTTGTCTGCGTCAATGCTTCTTCGATTTTTTCTTCATCAATTTTATTTGGCGAAGAAAATAATCCTTGATGTGGCATTCTACCATAACAGACTAAATCATAAACAGTCATATCCATTGGAGCCGTTGAAGATTGTGGCAATATTGACATTTTGCGTGCTATATCACCAGGTTTCATTTTTTGAATGTCTTTTCCTTCTAATAAAACAGTCCCATGTGTAGGCTTTAATAATCTACCTAAAGATTTTAATAATGTGGATTTTCCTGAACCATTTGGCCCAATAATACTTATTATCTCTGATTTATCTACCTTGAAATTCAATTTATCAGCAATGATTTTTTGCCCATATTGCAATGTAAGTTTATCTGCTTGTAAAATCATCTCTTTTGCATTCCCCTTTTCAATAAATAAAGGAAAAACGGTGCACCAATAAATGACATAAATACACCTACAGGCACCTCTATAGGACTAAAAGCAGTCCTTGCCACTGTATCCGCTACAATCAGTAAAATTCCACCAAAAATAGCTGAACTTGGCAATACATAGTTAAAATCAGAACCCACTACTAAACGCATCATATGTGGCACTATAAGACCAACAAATGTGAGCATACCTGCTATACTTACAGCAGAAGCAGCTAATAAAGCCGCCAACGTAACGAGGAAAAATCTTGTAGCTTCCACTCGTGTTCCCAAACTTTTTGCTACATCATCACCTAATTGCAAAGCGTTTAACAATTTACTACTGATACTCACACCTACTAAACCAATGATAGTATATGGCAAAATCATAGTTACATGCTTCCATGAAGCACCTGAAAAACCACCAGCCATCCAATTCACTGTACCTTGAATTTTATCGGAGAAAAATACCATCAAACATGTCATACCGCCAGCAAAAAATGCTGAAACTGCCACACCAGCTAAAATCAATTTAAGTGGCTGAATACCCTCTTCCCATGCCAGTGCAAATAAAATTAAAGTCGCTACCATCGCTCCCACAAAAGCTACGATTGGCACCATATTCGTATATTCAGGTAAAACAATCATAACTACCATAGCAGCAAGACCAGCCCCTGCTGATACCCCAATAATACCTGGATCTGCCAATGGATTTTTCAATACACCTTGTAATATACAGCCTGCAATAGCTAAATTTATACCAGCAAACATCGCTGTAAGCACTCTAGGAATGCGAATGTGATATAAAATTCTATAGCTTTCTGTATTTTGAACACCTATAAATACATTATATAAATCGCTAAATGATGTATTTGCTGTACCTATAATCATGCTGATAAATAAAACTGCTACCAACAAAATTAATCCCAAAAACATCACTAAATTGCGTTTTTTACTTCTAGGATCTCTTATCTTTTCACTTATACTAGCAATAGCCATTACCATACCTCATATTTTTTATTCTTGTAAATATAAATCATCTGCCAATATATTTATCGCTTTAGCTATATTAGTACCAGGATTTACAGCAAATAACTGATATGGTAATACATATACTCTATTATTTTTCACAGCAGATATATCTTGCCACAAAGGATTTTGCCCTAAATTTTCATCTATACTATTTTTTACTGCCTCCACATCACCATGAGTTACTACAAATATCGCCTCTGGATCTTGTGTAGCAATATATTCCATTCCTAATGGAACATATCCACTGTCTTTTGCTACAGAATCCACATTATCTGCTATATTATTACCACCTAATCGTTTTAATAAATCTCCTGTAAATGATTTACTTGTTGCCATGCTAAAACTATCTGTTGTGCCCCAAATTATCAAACTTCTTGGAGCTGTTTTATTTTCTGCTCTAGCAATCGCTTTTTCATAATCAACTTCTATTTCTTTGATTTTTGCTTGAGCAATTTCTTCTTCTCCTGTTAATTCTCCATAAAAACCTAAAGTGGATATCACATCTTCATATGTGTCTAAAGATTTAATCAACACAGGAATATTAGCTTTCTCTAAAGTAGGAATTAATTGCTGATGAAAAGGTACATTTACACCAATTACTATATCAGGTTGTAATTTCAAAATAGTTTCTACACTAGGATTATGAATTACACCGATTTGCTCTATATTTTTTGTTCCTTCTTTGACTTCATCACTCAAAGCTTCTGAAGTAGGTTTTCCCACTATCGTATTAGTCTCTTTACCGCCAGCATAATAATATAAATCTAAATGAGAAGCATTTAATAATACTACACGTTTAGGATGTGTTGGTATTGTTACCTCTCTACCTGTGCTATCTGTAACGACTCTTGTTGAACTGATATTATTTGTATCTTCTTCATGTGAGCGAAAGCCTAAAAACAATCCGCCAATAGCTATCAAACAAATAATGCCAAAAATTACTTTTCTCAAATAGCCACTCATATTTTCACCTCTTTATTTTTCAATCAACTTTTTATACAAATTTTATTTACATCTTTGCCAATTTTACTTATACAACTACATTTAGGGCATTTTATTTCTACATATTTAACATTTCCATAAAAAAGCAATCTATTACATCGCTTACATCTATGTTCTGGTAATTTAGTTAACGTTTTCTTTTCATCCTTTTTTTCATCATCTATAATAATATTTTCGATTTCTTCTTGTTTTAACATAACTTCTTGCATCAAAAACAGCTCTTTTCTCAATATCAATTCAAATAAAAATTAACAGGAACATTCATACTAATACTTTCACCTAAACTATGACCAAATGGACATGCACTATATACTGCATTTAAGGCAGCCTTATCTAAATTCCCATTAACGCTAGAAACTACACCTGCACTGATTAAATTTCCACTTGCATCAATAGTTACATTGATAATTACTGTACCTTGCTGATTTAATCTAACAGATGCATAAGGATAAGATTTATGATTTTCCACAGCTTGAGCAAATCTACTTGCTACACTATATCTATCTTCGGTAACATTTGCTCTGCCATTAGCTTTTTCATTATCGCCACCAGCCATACCTTCTATTGTGCCACCACTTCCACTGCCACTATTTTTATTTTCGCTACCAGAAAAATTCTCACCATCTCCCTGACCAATACCGCCACTAATTGCTTGCGTATCATCTTCTGATATTGTATTTGTCATATTATTGGAAGCTGGTAAAATTCCATCTTCTGCACTAATTTCATCTTTTTCAATCTGTTTATTTTCTACATTATTTATTTGTTTTATATCTTTATTTTGATTTACTTCATTATTTTTATTTTCAATGTTTTGATTATCATTATCACTATTATGTTTAAAAATATTTTCTATATCTCTACTAAATGAATTAAATGATGATTTTTCTTGAGCTTTTGCTATCTGTTCTGGTGTGTCCGCTAGATTGACTGTAATTAATTCTTCTTTTGGTCTTTGTATCTCTTGATGAAAGCCTGCTACCATAGCACCAATGGTTATGACTACTATAAAATGAAAAACAAATGATATTGAAAAAGATTTTTTCCAAATATGTTTTTTCATTGACTATTTCTCCTGAGTAGCTATGGATAATTTTGTTACACCTGCACTCTTGATTTCATCCATCACTTTGATTACTTTTCCATGTTCTACATTCTCATCAGCTCTTAAAATCACAGGAGTATCTGCTTTATCAGCTAATTGTTCCACTCGTGGTTTTATTTCTTCAATGCCCACCACAGTATCACCTATACTGATTGTTCCATCTTTCATTAGTGTAATAGCCACTGGCTTTGGTGCTTCTTGATGACTAGAAGATGCTACTGGCAAATTCACAGGCATAGATTTTTGATAAACCATTTGCAAAGTGCTAAATAAGAAAAACACCATCAAGAAAAATATAATATCAATCATCGGTATAATCATCAATCGTGGTGGTCTTGCCACGCGATTACTACGTATATTCATTATTATTTACCTCTTGCCTTACTAATCACTACAGTACAAACATTTTCTACATCAGTTAAAACACTATCTAAGCGATTGCTAAAATAACTATGCACAATCAAGGCTAGCACGGCTACACAAAGACCAGTAGCAGTTGCGATTAACGCCTCACCTACACCACCAGTGATTAATGCAGGATTATCACCAGCAACATCTAATACGTTAAAAGAACTAATCATCCCCACCACTGTGCCTAATAAACCTAACAGCGGAGCCATTGTAACAATAGTATCTAAATAATTTAAATTTCGTTTTAAACCATTTGCTCTAACAGAAATATATTCCTCAAAACTTTCCTTCATTGACATGGGACACTCACGATATTTTAAGCCTATCGCCAATACATCACTGACAAAGCAACGATTATTAGCACATACTTTTTCTGTTTCTTGCCAATTACGCTCTTTAGCTAAAGCTAAAATTTGTTGAGCCATATCTTTATTATCGCCACAAGTCCTCTTATAATAAATAAAACGCTCAATACCAATAGCAACAACTAAAATAGAACAAGCTAAAAGCGGATACATCACCCAACCACCATGATGAAATAATTCTAATGCACTAATAATAAAATCCAATTTAAACGCACCTTTCTCTAAATAATAATCTTCATTAAAAAGATAAAACTCCATAGAATAAATCCAAAATAAAATTTTCCTATGCTCTAAATAAAAATAAATACACACAAAAATTTTATTTAAAAATATATTCTATGGAGTTCTAGACTCTCTTTTAAAAATTACATAAATAATTATATTGAAAACAATTCTCATTGTCAAACGTTTTATGAACAATTTTTAAATCTATTCAATTTTATTTTTTAGTACATTCTAACCATTCTTGATAAATATACTCTTTCAATCTATTGAAAGTATCATTATCTTTTTTACCTACAGCTTTTCCTTCAAATTCTGTAGCACGAATACATAAATCACCAGAACTACTTACAATTACTTCATCGGCATTGATTAATTCATCTACTGTAAAAGGTCTTTCTTCTACTTCAATATTCAACGCTTTACATGCTTTTAATAAATGCACTCTAGCAATACCAGGTAAAATATATTCATCAGCAGGATGAGTGATGAATTTTTTATCTTTAATTATATGCACATTACTATGAGCACATTCTGTAACTATATCCCCGCGATGAAATACAGTTTCATCACAATTATTTTCCTTAGCATGTTGATAAGCTACTACACTAGGAATTAAATTCAAAGTCTTAATATTACAATGTAAAAATCTTGTATCTTCCATAGAAGTCAATTTATATTCTCTATCTTTATCTGTTATTTTTTCTGGGCAAATTGTTATCCATAAATTAGCTTTTTGCTCTTTATCATAATTATGACTTCTAAGACCGTTGCCACCACGAGTAGCTTGCCAATATACAAACAATTCATCATCATCTAATTTTTGTACTAATTCATTCAATAAACCTTTTAAATACTCTTTAGTAAATCCTAAATTGATATTTAATAATCTAGCGCTATTAAAAAATCTATCAACATGTTCATCAATAGCCATGATTTTATAATTTCTAGCGCAAGTGGCATCATATACACCATCGCCAAACCAATGGGAACGATCTGACATAGGTATCATTATTTTATCAATTTCATCATATTTTCCATTATAATAACCTAAAGTTTTCATAAAAAATCTCCTTTAATTAGACAAAGACCCGAAGATTACTATTAAAATATATACATAAAATTAATAGAATTCTTCGGGTTTTTATTTCACTAAATTATGCTTCTTGCGCTTCTTGTTTGCAAATAACAACAATATCTTTTATTTCAGCACGGAAAAAGTCTGCTACACGATATGTATTGCTTTCATAAAAAGAAATACAATCAGAACCAGGTAAAGATGTAGCGTCATGATCTCTAAAAATTGTAGGTTCTCCTACATATTCTCTACCATCATTACAAATAACTCTTACAATGTGACCTTTGTATTGTTTAAAATCTTCATTAAACATGCACAATCGCTCCTTAAAACTTTGATTATTATAATTTTACCTTATACCATCTTTATTATCAACTATTAAACAATTATTTACAATATTTTATAATTTAGTATAATATTATATACGTTGTTTTTCCAACAAAGGAGTAGTTTTATGCGAAAATATTTAGATATACTCAAAAACTCAGCTTTATTTTCTGGTATTGATACAAAGGATTTAATCAATATGTTCAAATGCCTTTTGATGAACATAAAAACTTATGAAAAAAATTCTTATATACTCAAAGCCTCCGAACCACTCGTTGAAGTAGGTATAATTTTAAAAGGTAGAGTAAATATCATCAAAGAAGATTATTGGGGCAATCGAACAATTCTCACTACGCTTTCAACAGGCGATTTATTTGGCGAAAGTTTTGTTTGCACAAATATTAACAATAATTGTTTTAGCATTGTAACTGCTGAAAAAGCTGAAATTATGTTTTTAAACTATCAAAAAATAACTTCACCTTGTCAATTTGCATGCAATTTTCATTCAAAAATTATTCAAAATATGCTTTTACTCATAGCTAAAAAAAATATACAATTAACAACAAAGATAGACCATTTAAGCAAAAAAACAACTCGTGAAAAAATCTTATCCTATCTATCTAGCGAAGCTTTAAAAAACAATAGTAATTCCTTTACCATTCCTTTCAATAGACAAGAACTTGCAGATTTTCTTTCTGTTGAAAGAAGTGCTATGTCTGCTGAATTATCACGCATGCAAAAAGATAAACTAATTACTTATCACAAAAATAATTTTACTTTATTATAATTTTTATTAAATGATTAAAATTTAGGAGTAATCACATGTTTAAATCTTTACGTTGGCTTATAAAATTTAGAAAAAATTTCCAAAATCTAAAAAAACATTATCAAATAATCATCTATGCTACTAAAAAAGACTTTGCTTATTATCAAAAAAAACAAAGTTTAAGCGATTATCAAATGGAAGAAGTGCTTTTTTATATAGCACGAATGCAAGACTATCATCAAAAAATCTCATCTATGTCACTTCTTCAAGCTGGCATCACTAAAAATAGAGATTTTCAAACTTATATCGGTTTATTTAAAAAGAATATGTTTAAATGCAATGAAATTTTAATGATAGGCGCTCGCCATGAATTATTGAGATTTCAACAAGATATAGATTTTCTAATCAATGATAAAAGCCATGATTTATTCAAGCATCTAAGCCCAGATATTCAAACAGCTTTTATTAATATTTATAAATTAACACATAACACCATAAAATCTATAGATGAAAACAATTTAAGAAATTTTGCTCAATATAAATATAAATTAGATATATTTCTAGAAAAACTTAATAAACGCCTATCTCCGCAAAAATATAATACACTTTTCAACGAAATCAACAGACTTCAACAAAAATCTTAACTAAAAAATTAAAAACTAAATATATAATCAACTAAATAATAAGTTTATAAGAAGTAACTATATGTTGCTTCTTTTTTTATGCAGATTTTATCGATTTTTTCTCTTGACTTCAACATAATTTAATGTATAATAATTGGTACTACCAATTATTCAAATAGATAGGGGTACACATTTGGAAGATAGAGGTTATATCTTAGTTTTAGAATATATCAAGGAATTAATCATTTCTGGTAATCTCAGTGTTGGTGATAAACTCCCTACTGAACGTAAATTATCTGAAACACTTTCTCTAAGTCGCAATACTATCCGTGATGCAATTCGCATTATGGGAAGCATGGGTTTTATTGAAAGCCGTCAAGGTTCTGGCAATTATTTATCTAATAAAATCAGTGGCAATATCTCCGCCACTATAAATTTCATGCTACTTTTAGAGCAATCTAATTTTACTGAAATCAATCAAATCAGACGTGCCATTGCCTTAGAATGTTTTCGCCATGTTTTTACAAAATGCACTGATAGAGAAATAAAATTGCTACAAAAAGTAGTAACAAAAATGGAGCAATGTCATCGTGAAAGCCACTATGACAAATTATTTCATGATATTATTTTACATATCTCTCAAAACAAATTAATGATTAGCATGATGAATGCACTTTCTAATGTATGTTGTACATTAATTGATAATATTTTTTCCAGCGCTACAGCTGAAACAAAAAATACAATTATCAATTCACACAAAGAAATTCTAAATTGCATCATCAATCGCAATGAATTAGCTGGTTATGCAGCTATTAATCACCATTACGATTTAGTTGATAAAGAAATATTAAAATGGAAGGCGGTTCTTTAAGTGAAATTACTTGAACAATTTGGTATTATCTTAACTTTAACTTTTATCGTTGAAACTTTTAAGGAACTCGTTCCATTACCTGTTCCCTCTAGTGTTTATGGCTTAGTTTTAATGCTTTTACTTTTAAAATTCAAAATTCTAAATATCTCTGCTATCAAAGATGCTAGTAAATTATTAATCGAAACTATGCCTATCATGTTCATTCCTGCTGCTGTTGGACTTTTAAATGCATGGAATGTAATTCGTGATTTATTAATTCCTTTGACCTTAGTAGTAAGCTTAACTACTGTTATTGTAATGGTTATTTCTGGTCATATAACACAATTTATTATTGTATCTAGTAAGAAGAAAAAAGGAGCTTGCTAATTAAATGTTACAGGATCTTATCTTTAATTCAGCTTTATTTGGTTTGATTATTAGCTTATTAGCCTATGAAATAGGTTTGCGCATAAAACGTAAATTAAAAATTGCCATTTTCAATCCTTTGTTAATAGCAATAGGTCTTATAATCATTTTTTTAGTAACCTTCGATATTGATTATGAAGAATATAATCGAGGCGCTAAATATTTAGGTTATTTATTAACACCAGCTACAATCTGTCTTGCTGTTCCTTTATATGAACAACTAGAAGAATTGAAAAAAAACGTAAAAGCTATCATGGCTGGTATCATTTCTGGTGTAATCACTAGTATGAGTTGTATTTTAGCTTTATCTATTTTATTTAGCTTTAGTCACACAGAATATGTAACACTTTTACCAAAATCTATCACAACTGCTATAGGTATTGGTATATCTGAAGAATTAGGTGGTATCGTTACTATCACTATTGCTGTTATCATCATCACTGGTGTATTCGGCAATATGACTGCTGAATATATCTGCAAAGTATTTAAAATTTATGAACCTGTAGCTAAAGGTGTAGCAATTGGTTCATCTGCTCATGCTATGGGAACTGCAAAAGCAATTGAAATGGGCCCTATTGAAGCTGCTATCAGTAGCTTAACTATTGCTGTAGCTGGTATTGTTACTGTAATTGCTGTTTCATTCTACGCAACTTTATTATAAATTTTAAAATTTATAATAAAACAAAAAATAACACCTTAAAATAATCTTTTAAGGTGTTATTTTTTCTATATGATGAATTGTCAATCCAAGTGCGACACTTCTTTTAAAAATAAATTAAATGGATTATCCCAATTTAAACATTTTCTTGGTCTACTATTTAATAATATTAATTTTTCTATTAAATCATCATTAGATATTTGTCCTAAATCTGTTTTCTTTGGATAATATTCTCTTAATAACCCATTTGAATTTTCGTTACTACCTCTTTGCCATGCTGCATAAGCATCTGCAAAATATACTTTTATATTTAATTTTTCTACTTCTTTGTAACATGCAAATTCTTT
>NZ_FOCY01000012.1:0-24535 GCF_900110235.1 Megamonas sp. Calf98-2
GGGATAATTCTACATTCAGACCAAGGATGGCAATATCAAAATAAGAGGTATCAGAGGTTATTAAAAGAAAAAGGCATTATCCAAAGCATGAGCCGAAAAGGCAATTGCTTAGATAATGCCGTAATAGAAAACTTCTTTGGTTTGCTAAAAAGCGAATTATTCTATTAAAAAAAATTCAAATCCGTTGAAGATTTTATAAAAGAGTTAAAATCTTATATAAAAGATTATAATACAAAACGGATAAAGATAAAACTAAAAGGACTTAGTCCTGTAGAATACAGAATTAAGTTTCAATTAGTAGCCTAATTAATATGTCCAATATTTTGGGTGCACATCATTAGAGCAAAAATCTAATTATTAAATGCTTTTATTTTAATAATAAATACATATATTATTGTTCTCTAAAATTAATTTTACCTGTAACATCGTCCATAGAATCAACAATAGCAAGAGATTCCAAATGAACACCTTGAGCGCGTAAATCAGCGCCACCTTTTTGGAAGCCTTTTTCAATGACGATACCAGCACCAATAAGTTCAGCACCAGCGGATTTTATGATTTCGATAAGACCTTTTAAAGCATTTCCATTAGCTAAAAAGTCATCAATTAATAATACCTTATCTTCTTTAGTTAAGAATTTTTTAGAAACAATTACATCATAAACTTTATTATGAGTGAAAGATTCTACCTTACTTGTATATACGGCACCTGCAATATTTTTAGATTTACTTTTTTTAGCGAAAACTACAGGTACATCAAAAAATTCAGCAACAATGCAAGCAATACCTATACCAGAAGCTTCAATAGTGAGTATTTTTGTAATTTCTTCATTAGCGAATAATCGCTTAAATTCTTTACCTATTTCACGGAATAATTTGATATCCATTTGGTGATTTAAAAAGCTATCAACTTTTAAAACATTTCCTTCTCTAACGATACCATCTTTTTGTATTCTCTCTTCGAGTAATCGCATGCGACTTTTCCTCCTAAAAATTTTCCGTCTATAAATATATAAACTATATTTTACCTATTTTTTGCGATTGTTGCAAGATTTTTCTAATGGATATATAAGAAAAAATAGGCTAGATATAATCTAACCTATTTAAATCTCAAAAAATTTATATATAGATGACTTATTTTTATTTATTTAATAAAGCCATAGCAATTTTTTCGCTAGTGATAGGAAGTTCTTTGAACCAAACGCCAGTAGCATTGTAAATCGCATGAGCTAATGCTGGTGAAGGTGTATTGATAACGATTTCACCGATAGATTTTGCACCAAATGGACCAGATTGTTCATAGCTATTAGCAAATTCCACGCGAAGTTTACCCATATCAAGACGAGATGGCACTTTATATTGCATAAAGGAATTTTCAGCGAGAACACCTTTTTTATTGTAAGTTACATCTTCATATAATGCCATGCCGATACCTTGAACGATACCACCTTCTGTTTGTACACGTGCAAGATTTGGATTGATTGGAGTACCGCAGTCAACTACAGCACAGTAATCAAGGATTTCTACATGACCTGTTTCCTTATCAAGTTCTATTTCTACCATGCCAGCCATAAATGGTGGTGGAGATGATGGCATAGAATTTGATTCAGTATGTTGAAGTGATTGAGTTGCACCGCACATAGAACTTACAGCTATATCATTTAAAGAAACGCTTTCATTTGTATGCATATTGATTACAGATTTACCATCAAAATCAACATCATCAATAGAACATTTGAGCATATTAGCACCAAATGCTTTGATTTTAGCGATTAAGCCAAGAGCAGTTTTTTCTACAGCTTTACCAGTTACATAAGTTGTACTAGATGCATAAGAACCAGAATCATAAGGTGTTGCATCTGTATCAGCTGCGATTACAGAGATATTTTCTAATGGACACATCAATACTTCTGCTGCTATTTGAGCTAAGATAGTATCACAGCCTGTACCCATATCGGCAGAACTGATGGATAAAGTGTAAATTCCTTCATCATTTAATTTTAATGTAGCAGAACCAACGTCAACACATGTGATACCAGAGCCTTGCATTGCCATAGCCATACCAACACTGCGGATTTTGCCATTGCCCATATCGCGAGCAGGATATTTTTCGTCCCAGCCAATCATTTCTTTACAGCGAGCTACACAGCGGTCAAGTGTACAGCTTGTAGCAGTTTCACCATAATAAGCTGGCATAACGTCGCCTTCTTTGACAAGGTTCATTTCACGAAGTTTTACAGGGTCAATATTTAATTTGCTAGCAAGTTCATTAACAGCACTTTCTACAGCGAAAATACCTTGAGTTGCACCGTAGCCACGATAAGCACCAGCACTCATTACATTTGTATATACTACATCATAAGCAAATTTAAATGCTTTTAAGCCACGATAAAGTGGAATGGATTTATGACCAGATAAGCCAACAGTTGTTGGACCATGTTCTCCATAAGCACCAGTATTAGAAAGTGTATATACATCTATAGCTTGGATTTTACCTTCTTTTGTAGCACCAATTCGCACGGAAACTTTCATTTCATGGCGAGGTGTAGAAGCTATTTGACATTCTGTACGAGTGAAAATCATTTTGGAAGGTTTTCCTGTTTTATAAGTTACAAAAGCAGGGAAAACTTCAGCTACTACAGTTTGTTTTGCACCAAAACCGCCACCAATACGAGGTTTTGTTACACGAATTTTTGATTGAGAAATATCAAGAGCGTGAGCTACGATACGGCGAACATGGAATACAATCTGTGTGGAGCTTATGATATTTAAGCGATTATAAGTATCCATATAGCAATATGTGCAGAATGGTTCCATCATAGCTTGTTGACAAGCTTTTGTATGATAAGTTCCTTCAACTACAACATCACAATTTTTTAATACTTCATCAATATCGCCTTCACCTTCAGAGCCACAAGCACAGAGATTGCGTTTATTATCTGCACCGACAGGAGCAAGAGAACGCCATGTATCTTCAGGATGAACGAGAATTTTATTATCTTTAGATTTACGGAAATCTAATAATGGTTCTAAAACTTGATATTGAACTTTGATTAATTTTAAAGCTTTATCTACAGCTTGTTCATTTTCCCCAGCAACGATAGCTACAGGGTCACCAACATAGCGAACATGTTTATCTAAAATCAAACGGTCATAAGGGCTAGGTTCAGGATAAGTCTGACCTGCCATAGTGAAGCGTTTTTGAGATACATCTTGATAAGTGAAAATAGCTTCGATACCAGGAACTTTACTAGCTATAGTTGTATTGATATTTTCAATGATAGCATTGGCATGAGGACTGCGTAAAACTTTTACAATCAAGCAATCTTTTGGTGCAACATCATCAAGATATACAGGTTTACCTGTAACAAGTGACATAGCATCAGATTTCATGATAGGTTGATTGACATATTTTAAATTATCTAAATTAGTCATGCTTGTTCCTCCGTTTTACCATTTTTATAATCTAAAAAGGCACGAATACCACGAAGTTGACCTTCATAACCAGAACAACGGCAGAGATTACCAGCTAAATATTCAAGAATTTCTTCATCGGAAGGATTAGGATTTTCTCTAAATAAAGCAATGGCATTCATGATGAAACCTGGATTGCAAAAACCGCATTGTTCGGCACCTTGATTGGCAATGAAAGCACCAAATTCACGAGCTTCTTCTTGGAGTCCTTCAAGTGTAGTTATATGCTTGCCATCAACACGAGCGGCGAGCATAGAGCAAGATAATACAGGTTTATCTTCAACAAATAAAGTACAAAGCCCACAGTTTGAAGTGTCGCAACCACGTTTTACGCTACTACAGCCATGTTTGCGGACAAAATCTATCAATAATGTATCAGATGAAATTTCTTCACTGATTTTTTTCCCATTGAGCCATACATTTAAAATCATTAAGCATTTCCTCCTATAGATACTAAAGCACGTTTGACTAAAACATATGCTAAATGTTTGCGATATTGTGCAGAACCACGAATATTAGAGTCTGTTTTTACGTTATCTTTTACATAATTTGCAAATGTTTCAATAGTTTCAGGTGATACTTTTTCACCTAAGATATTTTCTTCATCAGCAATGATTACTGCACGATGAGGAGTAGCACCTATTACAGCTTGCCATTTGTCATGAAGTTTAGATACAGCAACAGCCAATACAGGAAAATCTGTTTTTGTCTGTCTATGTGATAAATATGCACAATTTAAAGCAGTTTTTTTCACAATGATATTGACTAAAACATCATTATCATAAGGCATTTTAGCAAATTCACTGATAGGAATGATACCTGCAAGATGAAGTTCTACATAAGCATCAAGAGCCATAAATACAGTTAATACATCAGAAAATCCATAACGACCATATATACTACCACCAACAGTAGCAAGATTTCTAAATTGTACACCGACAATATGACGCATAGCTTCTTTCATGCTGTTATTAGTATATTGATTTAAACCAGCATGAAGTTCTAAATCGCGTAATGTTGTCATAGCACCGATTTTAAATTCTGTATCAGTTTCTTCGATAGTATCTAAATTTAAACCAGATAAATCGATAGCGATATTTACATTATCAGTTTGCATTTTCAACCATAACATACCGCCAATGATGCGATTAGTCTTTTTTTGATTTAATTCATAAGCTTCTTCTATAGAGGATACTTTGCGAAATTCTTTGATTGTAAGCACAAAATGCTCTCCTTTCCTTGCTCAAAAAAAAGCTATCCGGCAAAATATGTCAGATAGCTTGTAGGTTATTCTTGTGATATTAAACAAGTCCAACCATCTTTTTGTTCTACTTTGCCTTCCTTCATTAAATGTCCTAATGCACGTTTAAAGGCAGATTTACTGATACCAAAGCGTTCACGAATAACTTCAGAAGCGGTTTCATCACAATAAGGCATTTTGCCACCTCGAGCTATAAGTGTATCATAAAGCATTTGAGCATCAAGATTAATAGCTTTTTCTTTGATTGGTCGCATAGAAACATTGATACGACCATCATCACGAATAAAAGTAATACGTGTAGTTAAAGTCTGTCCAACACGTGGTTTAGTAGTCATTTCACGCTTATCTAAAAAAGCGATAAAACGTTCGTCTGTGAAGATAAAAGCACCTTGTTCTGTAAAATTATAAACAGAGCCAGAAACCATATCGCCGACTTTTACATTGTCAGCAGGACGAGAAGCACGACGAATTTCATCTTCAACCTTCATAGTCATAGCTAATCGACCAGATTTATCTGTGTATAATTTTGCCCAAACGACTTCGCCTACTTGCAATTTTCCTCGCATACCAGCATATGGCATAAAGATACCACGTTCAGCACCGACATCTAAAAATGCACCATCACGGCTAGTATTGATTACTTTTAAACGAGCAATCTGTCCTTCACGCATTCTAGGAGTTCTCATACTGGCAGTAAGTCGTCCATGTGGGTCTTTATATAAAAACACAGATACTTTATCGTCAGGCTTTACAGGAGAGGTTTGTTGTAATTTATGCAACAAAATATCATCACTAGTATTGCCTGTTTGGGCATCTAAAAATGCGCCCATTTCACCAACACGTGCGACTTTCATAGTTACTACAGTACTTGGTTGATATTTTTTTTGTTGTTTTTCTATCAATATATTTATTTAACCTCGTTGTTTAATCTTCGTATTCAACAGTAGGAGCTTCGCCCCATAAGCTTTCTAGACTATAGAAACGACGAGCTTCTTCAGTGAAGATATGAGCAACGCAATTTCCGAAGTCTAATAATATCCATTCAGCATTTTGATATCCTTCTTTATGCAAGAATTCTTCACCAGCTTGAGTCATTTCATCTTCAATATTGTCAGCTATAGCACGAACTTGAGTTGCTGTAGTAGCACTACATACGATGAAATAATCAGTAGTAGTAGTTAAATCATGCATATTCATAATCATAATATCTAATGCTTTTTTATCGCTAGCAGCTTTTGCTATTAATTGGCTTTTTTCTTGAGAAGTTAAGGTCATATAAACACTTGCCTTTCTATAATAATTTATTTATGGTTATTCTTCAGCGTCCTCAGTGGTATCTTCTGGAACTGGAGGGAACATATCATTTATTTCTTGTTCTACGCGGGCATTATCTGGTACCCAATCGCCAGTTGGAGTGAGATTACCTGGAAGCATTTTAATTTTTATTTCTGTAGTGCTAAGAGTATCTAATAAATTTATCAGATTAGAAATATCTAAAATGTTAATATTAGTATCAATATTATTTTCCCAAATATCAAGAATTGTTGGCAATGTAGGAATTGTTTCCAAGGACATCATTTTTTCGAATAAAGCTTTGGCAAATTTTTGCTGACGTTGAATACGACCAATATCACCTAAATCATCATTGCGAAAGATGAGATATTGTTGAGACATATCGCCAGTTAAATGTTGATATCCTTGAGTGAGATGGACAGAAGTGCCACTTACAGGGTCTTCATAATCCATATTATTTTCTACATATAAATTAATTCCACCAATAGTATCTACAAATTTAGCTATACTTTTACGGTCTAAAGCTACATATTGAGTTATTGGTATATTTAATAATTGGGAAACAGTATTAACTGTCAAAGGTGCACCACCATAATAATAAGTGAAGCTGAGATATTCTGGGTCTTTGCGACCATCTATAGAGGTCTTGATTGTTCTAGGTAGAGATAAGAAACGTATTTCCCCATTAGTATGATCCATGCTTACAAGCATGAGAGCATCTGCATAACGACCAGATTCAGCAATACCTTCAACAGGTTTATCATCTATACCAATGAATAAAATATTAGTGTAATTTTCAAAACGTCTATCAGTGAATTGCGGTGGAATAGGTGGTTTTTGTGGTTTGCTAGGATGTGCTTCTTGGTATTGAGCATATTTAAAACTACCCCAAGAATAAATTTCAGAAATTACAATATATGAGCCATATACAATACCAGATAAAAGTATAAGTACAAGCAATAAACGACCAAGGCGTATACGTTTAATAAGTGGCTTTTTCGTTTTTCTATTCGTAGTTTTTGTTGAAGTTTTAATCTTTTTTGAGGGCATATTATAATTCTCGTTGGAGGAGAATTTCATTACGCGCAGCTACTGTATATGGGTGAATAGTATGTCCTTTACGCATAATAAATAATATGGATTGGTTAAAAGCACTTATCATCACAGTATCAAGGTCTTGTGTCATGGCTTGTTTGCGAAGTTTATCTAAGCCTTCAAATTTACGATGAGGTTCTATCATATCGGCAAGATAAACTATTTTGTCGAGTTTAGACATATTAGCTCCGCCAACAGTATGAGAAGCGATAGCTTTTAAAATAGCAGTATCATGAACATCATATTTTTCTTTAGCAATAGCAGTGCCGAGTGGGGCATGCATTAAAATAGGTAATTGACGGTCAATATCTGTAATATAGAGATGACGTTTTTCACATTCAGCAATTAAATCTTCGGTTGCAAACTCACGTGCACAATCGTGCAATAAGCCAGCAATAGCAGCTTGTTCTTCATCTACGCCAAATCGTTTTGCCAAGATGATGGCAGTATCCATTACCCCAAGACAATGAGCATAACGATTAGGTTTCAAATTTGATTGTAAAATAGTTTGCATTTGATTAATATCCACAAGAAACTCCTTCTTTATCCTAGATTAAAATAAATTTTATTAATGTAAATAGTTATTGCTAAATATATTTTAATATATTTAGCTTAAAAATCAAATAGTTAAAATAAAAAAACTGCCAATAAGGCAGTTTTCACTAAAGATATGAGTAATCAATAAGCCGAGTTTTGTTCCACTTGCGTGGTGATAATCATTTATCTGGACTTATAGTTACCTATAAGCTCTAGCGACACAACCCGGAAGGCTCAGCGGGCCACTTCATCCCTTCCCTATTCGGTCTTGCTCCATGTGGGGTTTACCTAGCCATACAGTCACCTGCATGCTGGTGCGCTCTTACCGCACCTTTCCACCCTTACCTGTATACACAGGCGGTTTAAGTTTCTATAGCACTTTCCCTGAGGTCACCCTCGCTGGACGTTATCCAGCACATTGCCCTGTGGAGCCCGGACTTTCCTCATATACAAAAAGTATACGCGATTATCTTTCATACTCATGTCTTTAGCTATTAGATTATAGCATTGATTTTTACTGTGGTCAAATATTTTGGCGACAATATTCGTACATAATCATCGAACCAGCATTTGCCACGTTCAATGATTCAGCATCGCCTTTCATCGGAATGTATATTTTAGCATTACATTTGTCTAATAAATTATCAGAAACACCATTGGCTTCATTGCCCAAAATAATAGCACAATCTTGAGGATAGGAAATATCCCATGAAGCTTTGGCACTATTATCTAAAGCTGTAGCATAAAGTGTTAAATTATGATTTTGACAAAAAGATAATAAATCTTGTTCAGAAATTTTAGTGATTATAGGGAGATTGAATAAAGAACCCATCGCAGAACGCACTACTTTTGGAGAATAGATATCGGCTGTTCCATTTAGGCAGATAATGGCTTTTACACCCATAGCATCAGATGTGCGAATGATGGTACCGATATTTCCAGGGTCTTGTAATCTATCTAAAATCAGATAAAGTCCTGATTTATTTATTGTAGCTAAATCATCTAAATTGTGATTTTGTATAGGTAAAATCAACATTAATCCCTGTGGAGATTGAGTATCGCTGATTTTTTGATAAATATGTTCAGGAATTTCAAAACAAGGACAATTTAATTGTTCTAAAATGGATTTTCCGCGTTCATTTGTAAAGGCTTTTTGTGTGAAAAAACACATTTGCACGGAAATATTTTTGGCAATAACCATTTCAGCATTGCGAATACCTTCTAATATAAATAATTGGTATTTGTCGCGATATTTTTTTTGCTGGAGGCTTAAAGCCATTTTGACTTTGGCATTAGTTAAACTTGTGATTAGCTCCATTATTTTTCTAGAGCCTCCAAGCCATTGATACTTTCATTGCTACCAACAACGATAGCGATATCATTTTCGAGTAATACTTCTGTAGGAAGTGGAGAAATAATTAAATTATCATGACGTTTGATAGCAACAACGTTTAAGCCATATTTAGCACGGATATTTGATTCGCTGAGTGTTTTATTGCGGATAGCTTTTGGCACAGCGATTTCCACGATACTGAATTTTGGTGATAATTCAATATAATCCATGATATTTGTAGAAGCAAGGTTATAAGCAACACGGCGAGCCATATCTCGCTCTGGCGCAACAATGCGGTTAGCTCCGATTTTTTCCAATACTTTGATTTGCAATGGACTTTTAGCGATAGCTACGATATAAGGAACACCGATTTCTTTTAATTGAAGTGTAGTCATGATATTAGCTTCAGTATCATCACCGATAGCCACGATTACAACGTCAAAATTTAAAATGCCTAAAGAGCGAAGTGCTTCTTCATCTGTAGTATCTGCTTGAACTACATGAGTTACTTCATGGCTAAAGTCTTGGACTTTTTCCATATCTTTATCAATAGCAAGAACATCATAGCCCATTTCATGAAGAGATTTAGCGATATTTCTGCCAAATCTGCCAAGACCGACTACGGCAAATTGACGTTCATTTTGCGGAGAAAATTTCATAATAAAAGCTCCTTTATTTAATCTATTATGTTATATTTTTGTTTTAGCTTAAGGATAATTCTTTGAGTGCAAATTTAATAATATCTTCTGTATTGGTCATATTGCCAGCTTTTTTGAGTACAGAATTGATTTCTGGTTTTGTATAGCCAAGAGAAAGAAGGGCTTGAGTTGCTTCTTCATACATATCTATTTTTTCATCTTCGCTAGGTGTATCAATCAAGATTGGTTGGTCTAAGACTTCATCAGAAATACTTAAGTTAAGTTCAGTTAATTTATCTTTTAATTCCAAGACAATGCGTTCAGCTGTTTTCTTGCCAATTCCAGGGGCATTGGTGAGTAGGCTGACTTGTTTATTTTGGATAGCCCAGATGAGTTTTTCACTAGAAAGACTAGAGAGCAGACCAAGCCCAGCTTTAGGGCCAATCTTAGATACGGAAATCAATTTGCAAAATACATCATATTCTAATTGATTGATGAAACCGTATAATAACATGGCATCTTCACGCACACTTAAATAAGTAAAGAGTTTGATTTCTTCATTCATTTTTAATTGTGCACGTGTGCTAGTGCTGATAAATACGCGATAGCCGACACCATGAACATCAATAAAGCAAAAATCACTGGCAATATAAGTGACTTTTCCTTGTAAATATCCTATCATAAAATCTTTCCTTGTTAATTTATTTATTAATCATTATTAATTTAATTATAATTTATTTCGCCATGTGAGGCTATTCATACAATGAGTAGTACAGATAGCTACAGCTAGAGCGTCGGCGACATCATCAGGTTTTGGCGGTTCAGGAAGATGGAGCAATTTTGTTACCATATAGATAACTTGTTCTTTGCTCGCTCTGCCAAAGCCTACTACGGATTGCTTGATTTGTAGCGGTGTGCGTTCGACTAATTCAATTTGATTTTCGGCTGCGGTCAATAAGACGATACCACGAGCTTGACCGACAGGAATGGCAGTAGTTACATTGCGATTGAAAAATAATTGTTCTACGCCCATTACATCAGGTTTATATTTTTGAATAATATCTGTAAGTTCACGATGAATTTTTAATAATCTATCTTGTGGTCGCATCTGTGGACTCGTCAAAATAGCTCCATATTCAATGGCTTTTAGACGGCTTCCTTGCATATCTACAAGACCATAACCACAGATAGCAGTCCCAGGGTCAATACCTAAAGCAAGCATAAAATCCTCCTTTTAGTATATCAAATTTAGCAAAAATGTGCAGTTCACATTATATCATGATTAACTAGTTTTTAAAAATAACAAAAGTCATGTTTAAATATATTATTCAAACATGACTATAATTTTATATTGATTTTAATAAATTTTTAAGCGAGTGGAAATATCTTCAATATATTTTTCATTTGGTTGTGCTTCAATGCTACCAAATGGCATTTGAGCTGTTAATTTCCATGTATCAGGAATAGAGAATAATTCTTTGATTTTATCATCAATTAAAGGATTATAATGTTGAAGATTAGCTCCGATATTTGCTTGGCTTAATGCTGTCCAGATATTATTTTGAAGCATACCATTTGCTTGATTTGACCATGTGGAGAAATTTTCAGCATACATAGCATAAGTTTCTTTTAATTCATTGATGATTTCAGTGTCTTCAAAAAATAAGATAGTGCCAACGCCAGCTTTGAATTTATTGATTTTATTTTGAGCTACAGCGAAAGTTTCTTCTTTTTTAGCTAATTTTTCTTTTAAAATATCTGTAGTAATTTGCCAAATCTGTTGATGTTTTTCACCAAAGGCGATAATAACATTTGTTGTAGGATAGTTAAAAGCAGATGGGCTATATTTTAGACAATCGGAGATGATAGAAGTTATTTCTTTATTAGATAAATTAACATTAGTGCCTAAATTATAGATACTGCGACGATTTTTTAAGGCTTGTAAAAATTCCATGATAAATACCTCGATTATATATCTTTAGATAAAAATAGACGCAGTTATTACTGCGTCTAAAGATTATTTTATTCTTCGTCCATTTCGTAGTTGGAATAAACGTTTTGAACATCATCATGTTCTTCAAGCATATCGATAAGAGTCTGCATTTTTTCAGCGTCTTTGCCTTCAACTTTAACAGTAGTATCAGGAATCATAGTGATTTCGGATTCAACTGTTTCAATGTTGTTTTCTTCTAATGCTTGAGAGATTGTATCGAAATCTTCAGGAGCAGCAGTGATTTCAAAAGAATCATCTTCTGCTTTGAAGTCTTCAGCACCAGCATCAAGAGCAATCATCATAAGGCTTTCTTCATCATCGAAAGCTTCTTTGTCTACAACAAAAATTGCTTTTTTGTGAAACATCCAGCCTACGCAACCAGTTTCGCCGAGGTTTCCGCCGTATTTGGAGAATAAATGACGAATATCAGCAGCTGTACGATTGCGGTTATCTGTCATAACTTCGAGCATAACAGCAGAACCTGCTGGACCGTAACCTTCATAAATTAATTCTTCGTAATTGCTACCATCAGAAGCACCTAAGCCTTTTTGAATAGCACGATTGATATTATCTTTAGGAATATTGTTAGATTTAGCTTTGCTTAAAGCTAATTTAAGACGCATATTACCAGTAGGGTCAGCACCACCCATACGAACAGCAATAGTGATTTCACGACCAATTTTTGTAGTCATTTTTGCACGAATGGCATCATTTGCACCTTTTTTTCGTTTAATATTGGCCCATTTAGAATGTCCTGACATCTTTTAAACGCACTCCTTAATAAATTAAACTATAAATTATCTAATATGTAATAGATAAGTAAAGAAAATTTTAAGATTTAGATAAAACTTTGTAAGAAAATATCTTTTTAGAGTATACCATAAAAAAACGAGTATTTGCAAATCATTTAAAAGGTTCATTTCTTTATTGATTGAGAAATAAATTAAATATAGTAATTATAGTCTACTGATAAAGATAAAAAGCTAGAATATATCAATATTATTATGGAATATATTCTAGCTTTTTGTTTATAATTTTATGATTTTTATGCTTTGATTAGACGATAGAATTTCTTTTTACCTTTGCGAACGATCATATCGCCATTTGCAAGGTCTTCTGCTGTTAATACTTTTTCTACGTCAGTCCATTTGTCATCGCCAATGGATACACCATTTTGAGCGATTAGACGACGACCAGCACCTTTGGATTCAAATACTTTGTTATCTACTAAGATATCAAGTAATTTTTTGCCAAAGTCTGCTTCTGTAATAGTGATAGTTGGAGCATTGTCCATATTACCTTTACCACTGAAAAGTGCTTGAGCAGCTTCTTGAGCTTTTTTAGCTTCTTCTTCGCCATGAACGAGTTTTGTAACTTCATAAGCGAGAACTTGTTTTGCTTCGTTGATTTTTTGGTCTTTGTAGCTACCAAGGCGACGAACTTCGTCCATTGGTAAGAATGTGAGAAGTGCAAGACATTTTTCTACATCGCTGTCAGCAACATTTCTCCAGTATTGATAGAAGTCGTATGGAGAAGTTTTTTCAGGGTCGAGCCAAAGTGCGCCTTTTGCTGTTTTACCCATTTTTTTACCTTCACTGTTAGTGAGAAGGTTGAATGTCATACCATAAGAAGGTTTTGCTTCTTTACGACGAATGAGTTCAACACCAGCAATGATGTTAGACCATTGGTCATCGCCACCTAATTCAAGTACACAGCCATAACGACGATTTAATTCCATGAAGTCATAAGCCTGCATGATCATATAATTGAATTCAAGGAATGTTAAACCACGTTCTAAACGTTGTTTGTAACATTCAGCAGTAAGCATGCGATTAACAGAGAAATGTGGACCAACATCGCGAAGTAATTCAATGTAATTTAATTTGCGAAGCCAATCACCATTGTTGATCATTAAAGCTTTACCATCAGAGAAATCGATAAAGCGTTCCATTTGTTTTTTGAAGCAATTGCAATTATGTTCAATATCTTCATCAGTTAACATTTTACGCATATCTGTACGACCAGAAGGGTCACCTACAGTACCAGTACCGCCACCAACTAAGCAAATAGGGCGATGACCTGCTTTTTGCATATGAGACATAGCCATTAAAGCTAAGAAATGACCAACATGAAGGCTGTCTGCTGTTGGGTCAAATCCCATATAAAATGTAACTTGCTCAGTTTCTAAAGCTTTTTTTAGTTCTTCTTCGTGTGTTACTTGAGCTAAGTAACCACGTTCTTTAAGTGTATCAAATACGCTCACAAAAAGTCCTCCTAAATTTTGTATGATTATCTATTAATTTAACCCTTTGCCTTGTTGAATACTTGGTTCAGGTAAATTTTGCCTTGGAGCTGGAAGAGATGGTTGCTCGATATTTTCTTCAATTGGTTCATTTTCATCAATTGGCTGTTGAGCATCATTTGGGTTTGTCTGTTCATTATGAACAGGTTTTTGTTTATCAGGTGCTTCTTTTGATGGTTTTTCTTTTTCATGAGCAACATCTTTAGCTGTAGTTTTAGCATTGCTTTCTACATTTTGAACTGGATTATCAATGGAAGTATCTGAACCATCAAAGTTTTTAGCTGGTATAGATGCAAGTGCTGTTTTCATGAAGTTTTGCCAAATTTTCGCAGGTGTAGTACCACCAGTAATACCAGGCATAACATCATTATCATCACAGCCCATCCATACTACTGTTACTAAATCAGGTGTATAACCTGCAAACCAAGCATCTTGGTAATTATCGGTAGTTCCTGTTTTACCAGCAGCAGGTCTGTTGATATTAGCAGCTTTACCTGTGCCCTTAGTGATAACATCTTCAAGCATATCTGTTAATAAAGTAGCAGTGCGTTCAGATAAAACTTGTTTAGTTTCTGGTGTATGTTCATAAATAGTTTTGCCTTTGCGGTCAACGACTTTAACTATAGCAGTTGGTTTTGTATAAACGCCATGATTTGCAAAAGCACTATAAGCACCAGCCATATCAAGAACAGTTACCCCATTTGTGAGACCACCGATGGAAGCAGCTAAGTTTTTATCATTTGCATCTTTAGAATTTAATTCTAATGTGGATATACCTAAATTTTGAGCTGTTAATAAAACTTTATCGATAGATAATTTTTCTGCTAAACGAATAGTAGGTATATTTAAAGAATTAATAGCTGTTTGACGCATGGAGACTGTACCTCTAAATGTACGGTCATAGTTTTGAGGTTGCCAATCACCTAATTTGAAAGGTTTATCCTCAATAGTAGTATCTGGTGTCATTTTATTTTCTAAAGCAGTAGCAAAAGTAAATGGTTTAAATGCTGAACCAGGTTGACGTACAGCAAGTACAGCACGATTGAATTGGTCAGTACCACGACCGCCAACCATAGCTTTGATATATCCTGTTTTAGGGTCGATAGCTACGAGTGCGCCTTGTGGTTGAGTAAGACCATTAGCATCATTGTAATAAGTTGGTAATAAACTATTTACAGATTGTTCAGCAGCTTTTTGCATGTTCATGTCAATGGAAACATAAATTTTTAAGCCTTCTTTATATACTGCATCAGCACCGAATTTATCAATCATTTCTTGAGTTACATAATCAATAAAATATGAAGCAGTATTATCATTTTCTTGTTCTTTAGGATTTACAAGTCGTAAACTTTCAGCTTTTGTTTTAGCTGCTGTAGTAGAATCTATATAGCCATATTTTACCATTTGGTCTAAAACTTCTGCTTTACGTTCATTAGCAGCACCTAAATTATTAAGTGGTGAATAATAATTTGGACTACGAGGTATACCAGCAAGCATTGCACATTCTGACAAATCTAATTGACTTACATCTTTGCCAAAATATGTCTGTGCAGCAGCTTGAACACCATAAGCACCTCTACCAAAATAAATTTGGTTGAGATACATTTCTAAAATTTCTTCTTTAGTATATTGTCTTTCTAAGCGAAGAGCAATGAAAAATTCTTGAATTTTTCGTTTGAATGTACGGTCTTGTGATAAAAAAGCATTTTTGGCTAATTGTTGAGTGATAGTACTACCACCTTCAGCCACTTCACCGCTTGTTAAATTAGAATAAATCGCACGGAAAATACCTCTAGGGTCAATACCGTTATGTTCATAAAAGCGATTATCTTCGACAGCGATAAAAGCATTTTGTAGATTAGCAGGGATTTTATCTAAAGTCACTAATGTACGATTTTCAGTAGCGTGAATATTAGTGATTAGATTGCCATTCATATCGAGAATTTGAGAAGAAGCAGGTGGGTGAATATCAGAAACATCTTTATCACCATCAAGGCCAATAGCAACTAACCCACAACCAACACCTAAAAATACAACTATAAATAGCGTTAAAAGTGCTAAGAAAAATTTTTTGAAGCCAAAAGATTTTTTCTTATTTTTTTTATCAGTTGCATGATTAGAGGTTGATTTTTTTTCGTTAAAAGGCTGTTTATCCATAGAATACACCTCAAATATTTATAATACTATGTTTAGTTTTGGTAAAAATATAGTAATTATTTGCGTTATTTTAATTTTACAGCGGTTACCCCACTACCGCCTTCGTCCATATCACCAAGAGTATAGCTTAAAACATTGCGATGATTTTTGAGATATTCTTGAATACCTTTGCGCAGAGCTCCTGTACCTTTACCATGAATGATTAATACTCTTGAAAGACCAGAAATTACAGCATCATCGAGATATTTGCTAACAACTTCAATAGCTTCATCAACCATTAAGCCTCTGATATCTACTTCTGTACTAATTTGGCTGACTTTAGCTAGCATATTGAAGCCACCAGCTTTTTTAGATGGTGCAGTTTCTTTTACTTTAACAGCATGAGAAACGAAAGAGCAATCTTTAGCTTTAACATTCATTTTTAAACTGCCCAATTGAACAGTTAATTCTTTACCACTGATATCAGTGATAGTTCCTTTTTGGCGAAGTTTATTTACATATACGATATCACCAACAGCAATGGTTTTAATATCGACAGCTTCACCTGGTTTATTTGGATCATCATTTTGTTGACTTACTTTATCCAAACGACCACGTAATTTATGACGAGCAGCATCTATTGTTTCTTGACGTTTTTTCATTCCCTGGTCGTTAAATTGGGCTTTCAATTCTTTGATGATTTCTTCAGATTCGCGACGAGTACGGCGAAGTAAACTAGCACATTGTTCTTTAGTTTTACGAAGTGTTTGCTCTTTTTTCTTAGCCATTTCTTGCTTCATATCGGCAAGTTGTTTTTCTAATTTTTCAATGCGTTGTTGACGTTCAGCAATATCAGCATTTTTTTGTTCATACATCAATTTTTCATTTTCTAGTGTATTTAATACATTTTCAAATTGAGCATGGTCTGCTTTGATGAGTTGTTGTGCACGTAAAATTAAAGTATCTGATAAACCTAATCTTTTACTTATAGCAAAAGCATTACTAGCCCCTGGCGTACCTATCAATAATCGGTAAGTAGGGCGAAGGGATTTGATGTCAAATTCCACACAAGCATTTTCAATGCCTTCTTTAGAATAAGCAAAAGTCTTTAACTCGTTATAGTGAGTAGTAGCTACAGTGCAAGCGCCAATTTCCATCAATCTTTCTAAGATTGACATAGCAAGGGCAGCACCTTCTTCTGGGTCAGTACCAGAACCTACTTCATCTAATAAGAGCAAGTCATCATGTTCAATATTATTCAAGATATTTACGATATTGCGCATATGAGCGGAAAATGTACTGAGGCTCTGTTCAATGCTTTGCTCATCACCGATATCAGCATAGACATTTTGGAAAATGGAAATTTTGGAACCAGATTGAACAGGGATAAAAAGACCAGATTGAGTCATTAAAACTAATAAGCCTAAAGTTTTCATGCTCACTGTTTTACCACCTGTGTTTGGCCCTGTAATCAATAAAGTGCGATATCCTTCGCCAAGCCTGATATCAATAGGAACGACGTTATCTTTATTGAGTAATGGGTGGCGAGCTTTAGCTAAATTGACGATACCTTCATCATTGATTTCAGGCATAGTAGCACGCATTTTACGGGCTAATTTTGCCTTAGCAAAAGCAAAGTCTAACTGAGCCATGATTTCACAATTATGAAGTAAACTATCAGCATTTTTGGCTATTTTTTCAGAAATCACTTTTAAGATGCGTTCAATTTCACGTTTTTCATCAATGACTAATTGTTTGATATCATTATTTAAATCAACAATGGACATAGGTTCGATAAATAAGGTTGAACCACTAGAGGATTGGTCATGTACGACACCTGGGAAATGTTGACGATATTCTTGTTTGATAGGGATAACATAGCGTTCATCACGGATAGTAACGATATTATCCTGAAAATATTTTTGATAATCAGGATTTTTTAAAATACCATCAAGATTTGTTTTGATGCGACGCTGTGAAGATTTGATTTCACGGCGAATACGCATAAGTTCAACGCTAGCACTATCACGCATAGAGCCATGTTCATCGACAATATTATCTATTTCACGTTCAAGTTGCCCTAAGATTTCAATAGATTTTGCCCATTCTTTAAATTGGGGACTATCTATTTCTAATTCTTTGAAGAATTTTTTGAGATTACGCATTGCGTACATGGTATTTAAAATATCAAGTAATGAATTTATTTCAATTACTAGACCTAAAGATGTTTTCTTTAATAATGAACGAATATCATGAATACCGCCAAAAGGTGGTTCAGAGCTAATTAAAATGTTACTAGCTTCTTGTGTATGTGAAAGATTTTCAATTACTTCGTCAATATCGCTACTTGGTAATAGTTTTTCAGCAAGTTCTTTTCCCATACTAGAAGTAGCCATATTTTGTAGCATAGTGATAATTTTGGCATATTCTAAAGTTTTAAATACGGATTGATTCATTTGTTAAAAAGATACCTTCCTTAAATTATTCTACTCCACGGAAGTAGTGACCACGAGTAATATTTTGTTCATATTTAGTGATATTTTCAGGCATTAAAGCAAGATGATTTTTGCCTTCAAGGATAATTTCTTTATAGAGTTTAGTGAATTTAGCTAATTTTTCTTTGGACATATATCTGCCATCTAAGCGAATGCGGTCAATATGAAGATTGCTAAATTCTGGAACATGAGCTAGCATATTTAATTCTTTAGCATTTAATAAATGCATATGACAATATTGGTCTGTTACGATAGGGAATTTTTCATTTTTGCGGTCGCAAAGCCAATAATTATTTTTTTCGCAAGGTTTTGTACAAGTGCCTTTATCTAAATTGCCTAAGAAACTGCCAAGCACACAATATTCAGATACCATAAGTTCCATATTGCCATGAACGATACATTCAAGAGGCAATGTAGAAGCTTCATTTAATGTTTTTATCTGTTTAAAGTTTAATTCAGGGGAAACAGTAGCTCCCTTAATGTCATAATTATTTAGGAAAGTTAAAGTTACATCATTATAAACATTGAAGGAGAAATCTGCCCAGATAGTGATATCTGTAAATTGTTTGATTAAGTACATTTGCGCTAAAGTATGTGCATAAATCATATCTGGAGCGATATCTTTTATTTTTGTAAGCCAATTTGTAAAAGCTGTTTGTTCATTATCGCGCATGATACGAGGTGTAGCAAAAGCAATTTTAATATTAGCTTCACGGCAAAGTCTTGTAGCTTCAGCATACATTTCAGCAGTGATGAATTGATGATTATAAGATTCGCCACCGAATAAAACAATATCTGCTTGATTATCAATAGCTGTCTGTACTTTAGCAATAGTATCAACAGCGACTACAAGTTGAGGTCTATTTGTCTGATTGAATGATTTGGAAGCTAAATCCTGTTGCCAAATAGTATTATCAATTTTAGCAATCTGTGGACGATGATAAGCTTCAAGGCGCATGGACATTAATTTTTCAATTAATAAGCGACGAATATCATTCATGACGCTCATAGGCACAATGACATTTTCATCAATAGTGCAAGATAAATTTTCTAATTGATAAATAGTATTGCCTAAACGTTCCATCTGTTTTTGTACTGTTGATTTATCCATAGCGCGTTTTAGAGCTGTTTCAACAATGAAATCACTAGTTATTTGAGCACTATAACCATCTTCATCAGTAGCTTTTAATATAAAAGGCTCATTGAGTTTAGCAATAGCTTCGATATTTAAATTTATTTTGCGTATTGGTGAAGCACTAGTATAATAACTGCGAGCTTTTTGCATGAGATTAGCATCAAAAACTTTAAATATACGGTCATGTGGGTGTACGCGATTTGGTACAGGAATGATGACTTCCATGCCAGCACTAGCAGAAGTTATTTCTTTATTTTTATAGATGATTTTAGATACATTAGTACTTACACGACCGCCGACTTTTACCCAGAAATCAATAGTATCACCGATATTTACATCATCAGTGAGTTTCATGATAGCTTGACGTTTATTATCATCATAGCGAATTACTCTACCTACGAGGCGACCACGATTGTTTGGTCGTTTATCGCTCATCATGAATTTACCTTGTTTTTTCTCTAAATAAGCAGTAGTAAAATCACGATTGAATATTTGAGAAAGATTTTTTTGAATATCTTCTTGAACTTCTGTATGGCTATAATAAGAGTCGATTTTTTGGCGGTAAGCGTCAACAACGACAGCTACGTATTCTGGTTTTTTCATGCGTCCTTCAAGTTTTAAAGAAACGACACCAGCTTCGATAAATTCAGGAATTAATTCAAGTGTATTCATGTCGCGAGGACTCAATAAATATTGTCCAGTGTCTTTTAAAACATTGTTATTGTTTTTATCAACTAAAGTATAAGGTAGACGACATGGTTGAGCACAGCGACCACGGTTACCACTTCTGCCACCAATCATACTACTCATTAAGCATTGACCGGAATAGCATACACATAAGGCACCATGAGCGAAAACTTCAATTTCTACATCGCTATTACGGCAGATATGAATAATATCTTTTAATGTTACTTCACGAGATAAAACGACACGTGAAAAACCAAGTTCTTGAAGAGCAAGAACACCAGCTAAATTATTCACTGTCATTTGTGTACTAGCGTGTAATGGTAAATCAGGAGCTACAAGTTGAGCTAAACGTGCAGCACCTAAATCTTGAACGAGTACAGCATCAGCACCTATTTCATAAAGAAAACGAAAATAATCTGCAAGTGCAGGTATTTCAGAATTGTCTACTAAAGTATTTACAGTTACATGGATTTTTACATTGCGTAAATGAGCAAATTCAATGGCCTCTTTTAAGCCTTGTTCATCAAAATTATTGGCATAAGCTCTTGCACCGAACATTTTGCCTGAAAGATAAATAGCATCGGCACCACTTTCTACAGCGGCTTTTAATGCTTCCATACTTCCAGCAGGGGCTAATAATTCTATCAAAATATTTTCCTCCAGTTATTTTCTTAGCTTATTATAATACACAGAGTATAAAAAATAAATGGTAGTGCCATTAAAATGCCTACCATTAGTGTATGTCTTCATGTTATTTTTTAGCTTATTTATGTTTATTAGAGCGATTTTCATCAAGAATATCCCAAAATTCATTATAATCTTTTTTCAAGCGAATTAATTGTTCAGCTATTTGAAGTGCTGTCAATACTGCTACTCTATCTGGTGGCAAATATTGGTTTTGTTTAGTCATAAGACGAATATTTTCATCTACTATTTTAGCAGCTTCTTGAATGTCATTGATATCACTATCTTTAGAATAGCGGAGAGGATATTTTACTCCCAAAATTTCTACAGTTACTTTGTTATTCATAAAATCACCTTAATATTTTAAAATAAGCCACGATATATTTAGTATATCAATATTATATACTAATACTATTTTTATAGCAAAGTATTTTACAAGATATTCATTTGACACTAATTTATATATTTTTTAAAATGTAATAAATATCTATGGAGAAGTAAAAAATGAAATTTAAATCATATATAAAACAAAAATGGTTATTATCGATTATAGCAGTAACTTTAATGATTGTTTATTACTTGAATTTTATTCAACTACCTCCTGCTGTATCTGTGGAATTGCAACAAAACTATAAATATAAATTAATTTTGATACCATTAGATACAAGACCGCCATGTCAAAAAATGGTGGTAGATGCAGGAAAGATGGCAGGTGTACAGATTATAACACCGCCGTCAGAGATAATGGATTATTATACTAAAGAAGGCGATACAAAAAAAATACAAAAATGGCTGATGGATAATATTGATAAATCAGATGGGGTAATTGTGTCTATTGACCAATTATTGCATGGAGGTTTATTAGCTTCACGTGAGTCAGGGACAAAACAAGATGAGTCGCAAATTTTATTAAAATTTATGCGTGATTTGAAAACAAAAGCGAAAGATAAACCAATTTATGCTTTTAATGTTTTGCCAAGGATAACACCACCGCCAACTTTAGAAAGTGATAGTAAAAAAATGATAAAGATATCTCGTCTTATTGATGAGATAAGTATTTTTGAAAATGAAGATGATATAAAATTATTGGCAGATTTAAAAGAAGATATAAAACAAGAAGACTTAGATATTTATTTAGATTTATTTAGACGTAATACAGCTTTAAATAAAGAATTGATAAATCTAGTTAAAGAAGGCATCATAACAAAATTAGTGATTGGTCAAGATGATGGTGAAGATTTTGGCATACCAAATATGGAGAAAAAAAGTCTTGTAAATTATGTTCATTCTTTAGGTATTAGTAATGATGTTGTGATGATAACTAAAGGTGCAGATGAGGTGGCTTTATCACTATTAGCTAATTTTGTGCAGACAAAGACAAATTATCAACCTAAAGTATATGTAGAGTATAATGATGAGAAAGCTATGCGCACAGTTATGCCGTTTATGGCAGGTTCAGTAGGTTCTACAGTAGAAGAAAAATTAGTGATGGCAAATGCTAAAAAAGTAAATTCACCACAAGAAGCTGGCTTGATTTTATATGTTTTTATTGGTAATGATGAAAATATGTCTACACAGAGACAATCTGCATTAAAGATAAAAAAATATTTAGAGCAAGGTAAAAAAGTCGCTTTAGTTGATTTAAGTAAGCATTTTTCAGCAAATGAAGTATTATTTCCTACATTATTAAAAGAGGATGTGCCGATTAATGAATTAACTTCTTATGCTGGTTGGAATACAGCTAGTAATTCCATTGGTACAGCATTGGCGAATGCTGTTATTTATAAGGCGATAAGACCAACATTTAATACAACAAATGATATGCTTGCTGTAGAGTATAATCGTTTAAATATAAATTATGAAAGATTTCTAGAAGATTATTATTATCTAAAAGAAGTGATTGATGTAATGAATATTACTTTGAAAAATCATGGTTATGAAAATGTAAATGATTTGGATATGGAACATAATTATATTTGGATGAATAAATTACTACAATCTGATATGCAAAAGAGAGCAAATCAATTAAATAATAGTGAAGTTTTTAAAATGCCTTTTAAAGTGCAAACACCAGAGGGAGTATTTGACTTGACTATTCGCAATTTGCAGGTTGATGTATTTTTCCCATGGCCAAGGACTTTTGAAGTATATTTAGATGTAAGATTAAATTTATATAGATTAAATAATTAAATATACAAATTTAAGGAGTGACTTTTTTGGTAGAAACATTGATTATGGTATTAGGTGTAATAGCAGGATTTAGCCTGTTAAAAGTGAAAGAACATAGGCGAATAGCTGTGGTAAATTTAAATAATAAGGTACAGTTAATAGCAGTAGCTTTAATTATTTTTATCATGGGAATAAATTTAGGTAGTATGGAAGATTTTGCACATAAGATGCTGACCATGGGATTACAAAGTTTAGTATTTGCTATAATTCCTACAGTATTTTCAGTAATTATAGTATATATTTTTAGCAAATTATTTATTGTAAAAAATTAAATAGTAAAAGAAGGTTTGTAGATGGTTTATATTGCATTATGTGCATTGATTTTAGGAATTATTTTTGGTCAATTTGTACTTGATAGTACATGGCATGATTTATGTAGTGAATTAGCAGATTATGTCTTATATTTATTGATGTTTTCTGTAGGTATAAGCGTGGGTATGAATGAATCAATAATTGAGAAGATAAAAAATTATAATTTGACAATATTATTGATTCCTATAGGTGTAATTATTGGGTCTGTTTTTGGCGGATTTATTTGCAGTTATATTTTTGATATGAATTTGGTGTATAGTTTATCTATTGGTGCATCTATGGGCTGGTATAGTTTATCAGGGGTAATGCTTGAAACACTAGCAAATGCACAGATAGGCACAATAGCCTTTTTGAGTAGCTTGATGAGAGAATTTATCGCTTTTATGATGATTCCAGTTTTAGTAAAATATTTAAATACATTTGCAGCTATAGGAGCAGCAGGTGCAACAAGCGAAGACTCCACTTTGCCTATGCTTATAAAATATAGTAGTGAAGAATTTATTATTATATCTGTAATTAATGGTGTATTATGTTCAGTAGCCGTACCAATTTTAATAAACTTTTTCTTTTCCACATTATAAAATTAATAAAAAAGCTGTAACATTGAGAAATTCTCTTTGTTACAGCTTTTTTTGTACAACACTTGTTAAAGTTAAATAAAAGTATATAAATGGCTACCAATGGCAACAGGTGGCATTCAAATACAACACTTGTTAAAGTTAAATCTTTTCCTTTCTTTTTTTGTTGTGTTATTATTTTATATATTCAAATACAACACTTGTTAAAGTTAAATGGAGTAAAATATGGCTTTAGACGTAAATAAATTTAAATTCAAATACAACACTTGTTAAAGTTAAATTCCAGTATTTAAGGAATTACTTAAGTTGCTATAAAATTCAAATACAACACTTGTTAAAGTTAAATGTAATTGG
>NZ_FOCY01000012.1:26410-64367 GCF_900110235.1 Megamonas sp. Calf98-2
ACCATATTCAAATACAACACTTGTTAAAGTTAAATGCCAGTAAAATTAACACTTTTATAAATAATTATAGTTTATAAAGGTTGAAATATCAATATTTATATGAGTTTTTACCAGCGATTGAGGATTTTGGGTGATTTTTTATAAATCCTTTATTTATAAGGATTTCAGGTTTTAAACTAGAAAATGGCTGGAAAAATAAAAAGGCACTTGTTTACACAAATGCCTTTAAATAATTATTTTACATTAGCAAAAGCTTGTTTTAAGTCATCTAAAATATCATTGATATCTTCAAGTCCTACAGAGAAACGAACCATACCGCTATTGATACCAGCAGCTTCAAGTTGTTCATCTGTCAATTGACGATGTGTTTCACTTGCTGGGTGAAGAACACAAGTGCGAATATCGGCAACATGAACTTCATTAGAAGCTAATTTTAAGGAGTCCATAAATTTAACAGCGTTTTCTTTACCACCTTTGATTACGAAAGTGATAACACCACTGCAACCTTTTAAATATTTTTTGGCAAGAGGATAAGATTCATTGCTTTCAAGAGCAGGATACATAACGCTTTCTACTTTATCATTGCTTTCTAAATATTTAGCAACAGTAAGAGCATTTTCGCAGTATTGTTTCATACGTACAGGTAAAGTTTCTAAACCTAAGTTTAATAAGAATGCAGAATGTGCAGATGGATAGCAACCGAAATCACGCATTAACTGCATTCTAGCTTTTAAAATATAAGCTTGTTTACCATAAGTTTTTGTATAGGAAAGACCATGATAAGATGGATCTGGTTCTACTAATTCAGGGAAATTACCATTGTCCCAGTTGAAATTACCACTATCAACGATTACACCGCCGATTTGAAGTGCATGACCATCCATATATTTACTAGTGGAATGAGTAACAATATCAGCACCAAATTCAAAAGGTTTGCATAAGATAGGAGTTGCAAAAGTGTTATCCACAATCAAAGGAACACCATGAGTATGAGCGATATTTGCATAACGTTCGATATCAAAAACAGTTAATGCAGGATTAGCTAGAGTTTCACCAAAAACAGCTTTAGTATTAGGTTTAAAAGCAGCATGAATTTCTTCATCAGTAGCATCATGACCAACAAAGATACATTCAATACCTAATTTTTTTAAAGTGAAAGCGAAAAGATTTACAGTACCACCATAGATTTGAGTAGTGGAGATAAAACTATCGCCAGCATTACAGATATTTAAAATAGCAAGTAAGTTAGCAGCTTGACCAGAAGTAGTGCACATAGCACCAACACCACCTTCAAGGTCAGCAATTTTATTTTCAACAGCCATAACTGTAGGATTAGCAAAACGAGAATAAATTAAAGATTTAGTAGGTTCATCAAAAACAGCAGCAACATCATCAGTAGAGTCATAAACATATGTAGTGCTTTGCACAATTGGCATGACACGAGGTTCAGTATTTTTAGGGCTGTATCCAGAATGTAAACATTTAGTAGCGTCTTTCATAAAAAAAATAGCCTCCTTAGTAAAATATAAATCATATTATAAAACATTATAGACAAAATAGAAAGTATTTATATACATGAAGAAAATTATTTATTGTAAATATGTTTAAAAACTGAATATATTTTTAGATAAAAAGAAAAAACTAGCAAGTAAAATAAATACCTGCTAGTTTTTTGTTTAAACATCTTTAGAAGAAATATATTTAATAATACCAAATCCTAAGATCAAAGTTAAAGCACAGATAAAAATTTCTTCATTTTGCGGAATACCTGGATAAAGCTCCAAGATAGAACCTAAAATGAATCCAAGGATAATTAAAAAAGTAGGTTGAGGATAGTTTTGCATAAGATTTTCTAATAATTTAGTAGTTAGTAAAATACCCACAACTAGACCAAATCCTAATGGAATTAAAAATGGTAAATAAAATTCAGAAGCCGCACGCATAGTTTCATCATATAATCCCATCAATAAAAGCATATAAGAAACGCTTATTCCTGGTAGAACAAGTGCAATAGCAGCTATAAAACCAGCAACAACTAATAATAAATAAGTGTACCAATTAGTAGCATTATTTGTAGTTAGATTACTGATAGGAGACATTTCAAAAAAGAGAACAATTAAAAAGCCAATAGCGACATATATAGGGACTGTCCAGGAAAATTTAGTTAATTTAGCCTCGCGGAACATCAAAGGCACACTGCCTGCTACAGCACCCATAAAGAAATAAAGCATAGGCATAGGATAAGTTTCAATTAAATGCAAAATAGGTTTAGAAAAAGAAACAATACCTATTAAAGAACCTGCTAAAAATATAGTTAAAAAAAGAGAATTTCTAAATTTATTTTTCATGAATGAACTTACAGAAGAAATTAATTTAGTATAAATCCCAAGTATCATAGACATAGAACCGCCACTAACACCAGGAACTAGCATGGTAGAACCAACAACTAACGACTTAGCAAAAGTTACAACATAATTTCTCATAAAAGTAAACAAAATCCCTTCTAAAATAAAAAATAAATTGACAATAAAAAAGACATAGCCTATAAAAGGTTATGCCTAATATGAGATTTTCAAAATATACTATAATTGTATAGTTTGTAAAAAATAAAGTCAATTAACAAAGAAAGATTTTACAAAGATTTTACAAAATCAAATCATCAATTAGAAAAGACAGAAGACAGCATAAGATAGACGGGGTTTAAAAATAGCAAGCTTAGCAAAAGTCTAGACGAAAAAATAAATAAAAAGCGATGTAAAAACATCGCTCTAATTTAATAAAATAAAATCATATAATCACATATCATTTAAAATTTTAACGAAATCTTCCCTACAAACAGCCGAATTAAACTTCTGTCTCAAACTAGCACTGCCATACAAGCCATGAGTATACCACGTAGCATGCTTTCTCATCTCACGAGGACCAATATAATCGCCCTTCCATTTCAAAAGCATATCCAAATGTTCTAAAATAACCTGTTTTCTTTCATCAATGCTAGGTTCACCAGGATCGACACCAGTAAATAAAAATTCTTTAAAACGGCGGAAAATCCAAGGATTACCCTGAGCTCCACGACCAATCATGACAGCATCACAACCAGTACGTTCAAAAATATTTTTTAAATCCTGGCAAGTTCTAACATCACCATTACCGATGACAGGAATATCAACAGCCTGTTTAACTTCGCGAATAATATCCCAATCAGCATGACCACGATAAAACTCTTCCCTAGTTCTGCCATGAACAGCAATAGCATCAAGCCCAGCCTTTTGAGCAAGACCAGCCATTTCAACGACATTACAGTGTTCACTATCCCAGCCCTTACGCATTTTTACAGTAACAGGCATATCTTTTACAGCTTCACGAGTAGCACACATTATTTCATATGCCAAAACAGGATCTTTCATTAAAGCTGAACCCTCATTATTGCGTACAATCTTTGGTGCAGGGCACCCCATATTTATATCAATCATATCACAACAATTCAAAGAAGCCACAAAACTAGCTGCTTTATACATACGTTCAGGATTGCCGCTGAATAATTGAATAGCTAAAGGTCTTTGTTCAGGAACAGTCTTTAACATTTCCAAAGTTCGTTCATTGTGAAAATTAATACCTTGGTCGCTGACCATTTCAGAATAAACGAGACCACAGCCCATACGTTGAGCTAAAATACAATAAGCAGTATCAGTTACACCAGCCATAGGTGCTAAAAATACGGGAGTAGTTATTTCTAAGTTTCCTATTTTCATAAATTATTTAAAGGCTTATTTTTTAACCTTTCTAAGTACCCCTTTCTTGAAGCAGCATTACGTTCATAGAGAACGCGAAGACCAGTCAAAGTTAAGAAATGATCTGTTTTATCAATAGTGCTAGACTCTTCCGCAATCATGCGAGCAAGTCCACCAGTTGCGATTACAGTCATATCTTTACCATATTCTTTTTTTATACGATTTACAATACCATCTATTTGCCCTACAGCACCATAGATAATACCAGATTGCATATTTGTAATAGTATTATGGCAAATTACATTTTTAGGAGTAACAAGTTCTATACGAGGCAAATTAGCAGCCTTTTGGAATAAAGCATCTGCTGACATACCAATACCAGGAGCTATTACACCACCTAAAAAATCACCTTTATCATTTACTACATCAAAAGTAGTAGCAGTACCGATATCAATTACAATCAAAGGGCCACCATATTGTTCAAAAGCACCAACAACATTTACAATACGGTCAGCACCTAAAAGGCGTGGATTTTCATAAACTAAGCGAATGCCAGTTTTTATACCAGGACCTACAAGTAATGGTTTTATTTTGAAATAACGTTCACACATTTTACTAATAGGAATAACAAGAGGTGGAACAACAGATGAGATAATAATATCATCAATATCGTTCATATCCATACCTTGAAAACGGAACAGTTCGTTTATGAGCATACCATACTCATCGCCAGTTTTTTGTCGGTCGGTGGAAATTCGCCAATGACGATAAAGTTTTTTACCATCATAAGCCCCCATAACGATATTACTGTTACCAATGTCAAAAACTAAAAGCATTTTATCCTCCATCTGTGAGTTTAGCGGTTTTGTACTGGTCGAATAGAAACATCGCCTGCTAACACACGTGTTATTTGTCCATCAATATTTACAAGAAGAGCACCATCATCATCAATATCCACGGCAATTCCTTCTAAGACTTCATTTGTGCCGATTACACGGATATGTTGATTTAAAGTAATGGAATATTTACGCCATTCATCAAGAATAGGTGCAAAACCTTCCTCTTGACAGATTATATACAAATGTTCTAAGTAATACAAGATTTTATTTAAAAGTTTTAAACGAGAAATTTTTTTACCTGTAATTTGACTCAAAGAAGTAGCGATATTTTGAATTTCTTCAGGCATTTCTTTCTTATCAATATTGACATTAATTCCCATACCAATAATGATGTAATTTATGCAATCCATTTCAGCATTCATTTCTGTCAAAATACCTACTAATTTTTTTCCTTCATATAAAACATCATTAGGCCATTTAATACCAACTTTTACACCAGTAACATCTTCAATAGCTTTGGTGATAGCAGTAGCAGCCATCAATGTGCATTTTGGTGCTTCTTGAGGTAAAAATTTTGGTTTTAAAATGACAGAAAACCAAATCCCTTTATATTTAGGAGAGAAGAAAGAGCGAGATAATCTGCCTCTACCACCACCTTGTTCTTCACTGATGATGATAGTACCATCTTTAACACCTTGAAGTGCTACTTTTTTAGCTTGGGTATTTGTAGAGTCTACAGTTTCAAAATATAAAATTTCAGAACCTAATATTTTAGTAGTAAGAGAAGATTTTATTTCTTCACTTGATAATAAGTCTGGAGAGTCAATCAAACGATAACCACTTCTAGGAACACTTTCAATATTATAGCCATTATCACGTAATGCTTTTATATGTTTCCAGATAGCAGTTCGAGATACTTTTAGCGTATCAGCTAAGTATTCACCAGATAAAAATTTGTCGCCATTTTGTTTTAATAAATTTAAGATTTGAGAACGCATAATAAAAATTGTTATAAAATAACAATAGCTCCCCTCTTTTCTTTAAGATTTTGATTGGTGATATAAATATAATAAATAGATTAATAAAAATCTTGATTGTTAAAATATATAATAGCCTAACAAAGTCATATTCGCAATAAAGTTAGATAATAAATTTTAGAAGAAAAAAGGATTTTTACAAATTTTAGTAAAATATATAATATATATCTTTAAATATTTTAAGAATTAAATTATATTTTATAAATTGGAGGCTGATTATAATGATGGCATTAAACTTTCAGGCAAAAAAACATGAAGAATTGATTATGTCACGTAAAAAAAATTGTACTGTTCGCTTAGGAGACGTTCGCAATCAATATCCAGAAAGTTCTATAGTGTGGATTACTACTGGTAAAAAATATGAAGTGAAAAAAAGATTGTATACAGCAATCATTGATAAAGTTCGCGTAAAAAAATTCGCTGAATTAACTTCAAGAGATTTAGGTCACCAAAATCCAGAAATTGATTCATTAGAAGAATTACGTTTAGATTTTGAAAATATTTATCAGCGTCGAATTACTTTAGATGATACTGTAACAGTAATATATTTTTCTGAAGTTCTTTAAGAAATTTTGAATAATAAGCTATTTTTTCATTTCTATATAATGGGAAAATAGCTTATTTATTGGGCTTTTGGAGGCATTGAAAAATTTTTTAAATTTTTTTCAAAAAAGTTGTTGACAAAATACTCTGTTATGCATATAATAATACATGTCGCTGATACAGCGGCAGACAAAAAGCGTCAAATGCGGAAGTAGCTCAGTGGTAGAGCATCACCTTGCCAAGGTGAGGGTCGCGAGTTCGAGCCTCGTTTTCCGCTCCAGACGGCGGCATAGCCAAGTGGTAAGGCAGAGGTCTGCAAAACCTTTATTCCCCAGTTCAAATCTGGGTGCCGCCTCCAAATGAATTTATTATGCACTGTGTGATTGCACAGTGCATTTTTTGTTATATAATAAAATATTGAGCTATGAAAAATATTAAATATAATTTTAAGGAGTTGTTTTTTTGCGTAATCGTGGTTTTGAAATAGTGAGTGATTTTAAAGATAAACATATAAATTTACCAACTCGAAAAACAAGTAAATCAGCAGGTTATGATATTGAAGCTGCTGAAGATAAAATTATAAAAGCTGGGCAAATGGCAGTAATTGCAACAGGATTAAAAGCTTATATGCAAGATGATGAATATTTAGGTATACATATTCGTTCTAGTTTAGCTTTTAAAAAACATTTGAATTTAGTAAATTCTCAAGGTGTTATTGATGCAGATTATTATAACAATGAAGATAATGAAGGTCATATAATGATTGGTCTGATAAACTTTGGTAATGAAGATGTAGAAATTACTAAAGGTATGAGAATAGCTCAAGCCATTTTTTATAAATTTTTAATTATAGATGATGAAAAAAAAGTTGATACTATAAGAAGTGGCGGTTTTGGTTCAACAGGAGAATAATATGCAAGATTTAGACTTATTTTCAGCAATGGCTAGTGAAAATAATGAAAGTATAAGCGAAAATACTATAGAGATGGATGAAGACTATCGTCCATTAGCTGAAAGAATGCGACCACGTAATTTTGATGAATATATAGGACAGGAAAAAATACTGGGCAAAAAATCATTTTTACGGAGAATGGTACAAGAAGATAAAATACCTTCGATGATTTTATATGGACCTCCAGGTACAGGAAAGACAACGCTTGCGAAAATGATTGCAGGTATGACAAAAAGTGAATTTTCTCGATTAAACGCGGTGTCTGCTGGTATCTCTGATGTGCGTAAAATCATTGAAAAAGCTGATGAAAATAGAAGATATTATCGTAAACGTACAATTATATTTTTAGATGAAATACATCGTTTTAATAAGGCTCAACAAGATGTATTATTGCCTTATGTTGAAGATGGTAGAATTATCTTGATTGGTGCTACTACAGAAAATCCGTATTTTGAAGTAAATCATGCGTTATTATCTAGAGTTCGTGTAGTAAAATTAGAATTATTAGATGAACAAAATTTAATTGATATCTTAAAAGTAGCTTTAGAAGATAAAGTTCGCGGTTTGGGTAAATATGAATTTAAATATGATGATGAAGTATTATCGATAATAGCTCAATATGCTGGTGGTGATGCTAGAGTGGCTTTAAATATATTAGAGCAAGCTGGCGATGTGGCATTAGAGCAAAATCATAATATAAATAAAGAAATTATTGAAAGTATTATCAGTGAAAAAATTCAGACATATGATAAAAATGGCGATAATCACTATGATATAGTATCGGCATTTATCAAGAGTATGAGGGGAAGCGACCCTGATGCGGCGTTGCACTATTTAGCAAGAATGTTAGTAGCAGGTGAAGATATTAATTTTATTGCTCGAAGAATTGCTATTTGTGCATCTGAAGATGTGGGAAATGCAGACCCACAAGCATTGGTTTTGGCTATGGCTACAGTGCAAGCTGTCCAATTTTTGGGTATGCCTGAAGCTCGTATACCACTTGCACAAGCAGTAACATATATAGCATCTGCGCCTAAAAGTAATGCCAGTTATTTGGCGATTGATAAAGCTATAGAACAAGTAAAAAGCCAAGATTGTGGACAAGTGCCAATACATTTAAGAGATTGTCATTATAAAGGTGCTAAAAAGCTTGGTCATGGTGTAGATTATAAATATGCTCATGATTATCCATATCATATAGTGAAACAACAATATTTGCCTGATAAAATAAAAAATGCTAAATATTATATGCCAACATCAAATGGATATGAAGAAAAAATTGGTAAATATATGCAGTTTTGTGAAAAAATAAATTCTTAATTTTGACAAAGAAGCATTAGTTTGTTAGTATATGAATATATCTTAGTTATTTACTAGGAAATATATATTTATTATTTGTAGATAGATTTTTAGAGGGGAAAAGAAGATGAAAAAAAAGGTAGCAGTAGCTATGAGCGGTGGCGTAGATAGTTCGCTTACAGCTGCTTTATTGATAGAACAAGGTTATGATGTCATTGGTGTAACTATGACTTTAAGTGATGAAAGTAGAGAAGCAGGTGGTTCAACTGCTGTCAGTGATGCTAAAAAAGTAGCAGATGCGTTGAATATTCCACATTATGTAGTTAATTATCATAAGAAATTTAAAGATGATGTAATAAAATATTTTATCAGTGAATATGCAAAGGGTAGAACACCTAATCCTTGTGTGAGATGTAATAATACTGTAAAATTTGGTAGTTTATTGAAAGATTGTTTGGAATTAGGTGCAGATTGTGTAGCTACTGGTCATTATGCACGTATTGAACAAGATGAAAAAACAGGCAGATATTTATTAAAAAAAGGTTTAGATGTAAGAAAAGACCAATCATATGTTTTATATACTTTGACACAAGATGTATTAAAGCATTTTATGTTGCCACTTGGAAATTATAGCAAGGAAAAAACTCGTGAATTAGCTGGAAAAATGAATTTACCAGTAGCTAATAAGCCTGAAAGTCAGGAGATTTGTTTTATTCCAAATGATGATTATAAAGCTTATTTAAAAGTAAAAGCACCACATATTTTAAAACCTGGTGATATTGTTGATGTCAATGGTAATAAGTTGGGTCGACATGAAGGCGTACCATTATATACTGTGGGACAAAGAAAAGGATTAGGTATAGCTGCTGCTCATCCATTATATGTAGTAGGTTTAGATGTGAAACGCAATCGTGTAATTGTTGGTGAAAATAAAGATGTTTTTGCTAAAGGATTAGTAGCTAAAGATTTAAACTTTATCACAAGAGATGATTTCACTGAAAAATTTGTTACTACTGCTAAAATTCGTTATGGTGCTAAAGAATGTGAATGTACTGTGGAACCATTAGACAATGGCAATTTGGCTAAAATTTTATTTAGTGAACCACAAAGAGCGATTACACCAGGGCAATCTGTAGTATTTTACGAAGATGAAATCGTTGGCGGCGGCGGTGTAATTAAAAATATAATAAGATGATATATTAACTATAAAAGCAAGGGTAGATGGTACTCTTGCTTTTTATTTTATTGAGAATAAATATAATTATACAGATAATGTTTATCATTTTTATTGACATGGATTATCATTTGCTATATAATGCAGTTGTTAACAGAAATAATAATTATTATCAAAATCAAAAAACAAATATAAAAAGAGATTTTAAAATAGAAGGAGGAATATTATGACTTTAAAGGAAGCAAAACCAGGAATGGTAGTAAAAGTTGAGTCTATAGAGGCTTCAGAATTGAAAGAGCGTCTTATGAGTATGGGAATGGTAAAAGGTACAAAAGTAAAGGTATTGCGTTCAGCGCCACTTGGAGACCCGATTGCGATATCTATTCGTTCTTTTAATATGTCTATTCGTTTATCTGATGCAGCAAAAATTGCAGTTACTCAAATTGCTTAATAATTAATGGGAGGGAGATAATAGTGGCAACATTATCCGTAGCGTTGACAGGAAATCCCAATACTGGGAAATCAACAATATTCAATGAATTAACTGGTATTAGACAAAAAATTGGTAACTGGCCAGGAGTTACAGTAGATAAAAAAGTAGGTTATACAAAACATAAAGATAGAGCTATATCTGTAATGGATTTACCTGGTACATATAGCATAAATGGACGTTCTCCAGAAGAAATTATTGTAGAAAATTATTTAAGTGGAGAAAAACCTGATATCATTGTAGATGTCATTGATTCTTCTAATATTGAACGTAATTTATTTTTATGTTTACAATTGTTAGAGCGTCGTATTCCTGTATTAGTTGACCTTAATATGATGGACGAAGCGAATAAAAAAGGAATTAAAATTTCTACAGCTAAGTTAGAAAAATTATTAGGAATGCCTGTAGTAGAAACTGTAGGTCGCAGTAAAAAATCCACTAATAAATTATTAGATATCTTCACTTCTACAGTGATGGATAGTTATAAAAATTCTCAACAGGTGGAAGAACATATTGCTAATATTGAAAAGTTAAAAGCTACTATTAGCGATAAAGAAAAATTAGAAGAAGCAATTATAGAAGCACGTTATGCTTTTATTGATAAAATTGTAGAGCAAGTTGTCGTTAAAGAAAATGTAGGTAATAATCTCACTGAAAAGATTGATAAGATATTAGCTAATGGCTTTATGGCATTACCTATTTTAGTATTAATGTTATATCTTGTATTCCAGATTACTTTTACATGGATTGGTCAACCGATTGCTGATGAATTAGATGTACTTATAAATGAAGATTTTTATGGTTGGGCAGATGAAGCGTTGACTGGATTAGGTGTAGCTGATTGGTTACATTCTTTAGTATGTGATGGTATTATAGCTGGTGTAGGTGGAGTGCTTACTTTTGTGCCACTTATTTTCACGTTATTTTTCTGTTTGAGTTTCTTAGATGGTACAGGATATATGGCTCGTGTGGCTTTCGTCATGGACCCAATTATGCGCCGCGCTGGTCTTAGTGGTAAAGCATTGATGCCTATTATTTGTGGTTTCGGTTGTGCTGTTCCAGGTATTATGGGAGCTAGAGCGTTAGATTCAGAAAAAGACCGTATGATAACTATTTTAGTAACACCGTTTTTAACTTGTGGTGCTAAACTTCCAGTAATGGCATTATTTGGAGCTATTTTCTTTGGTGAAAATGCAGGCGATGGTGTATTTGCTATGTATCTTATCGGTATAATTGGTGCAATTTTAGCTTCTAGTATATTGAGCAGAACTGTATTTGAAAAAGATAATACAAGCTTTGTTTTAGAATTACCACCATATCGTATACCAGATATGAAAACAGTATTGTTAGAAACATGGGATAAAGGTAAAGGTTATCTCATAAAAGCAGGTACAATAATTTTTGCTATGTCTGTAATTTTATGGTTCTTAAGCAGTTATAATTTTGCAGGTCAAGTAGAAGATATGTCTGAATCTTTATTAGCTAGTCTTGGTGGTATTATGTCCACATTGTTTGTATTCCATGGTTTTGATACATGGGAAGCTGGCTCTGCTGTTATTACTGGTATTATGGCGAAAGAAGCTGTTATTTCTACAATGGGTATTTTATATGGTTTACCTGATTTAAGCCCTGATACTGAAACTGTTGAAGCTGTAGGTATGGTAGCTAATACTGGATTACAGATGGCATTTACGACAATGTCTGCGTTAGCATTTATGGTGTTTAGCCAGTTATATACACCATGTATGACAGCACTTGGTACAATAAAGAAAGAAGCTGGTGGTTGGAAATGGATGTTCTTATCTGCTATTGGTAATTTTGTTGTAGCATGGGTTGTATCTTTATTAGTTTATCAAGTAGGCACATTATTAGGTTTTTGATAAATTTTGATATTTAGTATAAAAATAAAAGGAGGCTTTTAAATGACGACAGGTGATATCGCTACTTGGATTATAGCTTTGATAATATTTATAGCTTTTGTTTTTGGTATGAAACGCATATATCATAATTTTTCTTCAGGAAAATGTGATTCATGTGGTAGTGGAAGTAGTTGTTCTGGTAGTTGTCATTGCAGTGGATGTCATATAAGCCAAACAAATAAAAGTAGTAAATAAAAATTTATAAATATGTAAAAATAGCTATTAGTTAGAATGCTAATAGCTATTTTTTTATTTGACATATAAGAGGCGATTGAAATACTATATTATAAGGATGATGTTAGAATAGGAATAAAAGAGGAAGTAATTATGACACTAGAAGAATTAGTTAATAACAAATTAGATAAGTTAAATCCTACAGATTTAATAGTATGGCGTTATATTTATGCACATAAAAAAGAATGTTGTTACATTTCTATTTATGATATAGCTGATAATTGTAATGTTTCACGAACAACAGTGCTTCGTTTTGCTAAGAAATTAGGTCTTGATGGTTTTAGTGATTTGAAAATGATGTTAAAAATGGAAATAAGTCAAGCAAGAGAAAAGCCATCAATGGATATTGCTCAAGCAACAGTAAATTTATGTAAACATGTAGGGGAAGAGATAGCAAAACAAGATTTCACAAGATTAAATAAATTATTACATAATGCTAAAAGAATATTTGTCTATGCTTCAGGTCATGTACAGAAAAATGTTGCTAGTGAAATTTTGCGTTTATTCGTAAATTGTAATGTTTTAGTTTATGAGATAAAAGGTCCAGATGAGTTTAAAACTGTTATAAGAAATGTAAGAAAAGATGATTTATTTATTATTATTTCTTTAAGTGGAGAGTCTAAAAATGTTGTAGAACTTGCTAAAAAACTTCATTTACAAAGAATACCAATTATTTCTTTGACACAATTAAAAAGTAATACATTAGCAACACTTAGCACAGAAAATATATATGTTACGCCTATAGATTTGCCAGCTACTGTAGATTTTGAATATAAGTCTATGTTAGGTTTTTTCTTAGCAGTAGAAATGTGGTTTGTTAGTTATAGCCAATATTGTGCAGAACAAATAGAGTAATGAACTTTAAACAGTATTTTATAATTTTAAAATACTGTTTTTATTGTATTTAGAAGATTAGGAAATATTTTATAAAATAAACATTTTAAGATATATTGACATGTTAAATCATAAAGTTTATATTAAATATTGTCTTATAATTAACTAGTTAACTATAAATATAGCTTATTAGTTAACTAGTTAATTAATGAGGATTATTGAAAGGAAGGGTAAAATGTCAAATATAAAATTATTGACAAGAAATTTTATAACTTTAGTTGGTGCTAATGGATTATTATTTGCAGGTTTTCATTTTTTATTACCTACTTTACCATTATATGCTGCATCAATTGGAGCTAGTGGTGCAGAAATTGGAATTATAACAGGAATTTTTGGTTTTTATTCGTTTATTCACAGATGCAGGTGTGCGTAAATTTGGTAAGAAGAAATGTTTATATTTAGGTTTGCTTTGTTCTTTTTTGGCTACTTTAAGCTATGATATGTTTACATCAATTTATTCTTTGATAGTAGCACGTATTTTACATGGTATAGGTTTTGGTCTTAGTACGACTTTTGCAGCTGCTTTGGTTGCTGATGTAATTCCAGTTCAAAGACGTGGAGAAGGCATTGGTTATTTTGGTCTTGGCAGTACAGTGGCTATGGCTGTAGCTCCTGCTTTAGGTGTTATGTTATTGACTGATTTTAGTGCAAATATGTTATTTTTTACTTCAATGATAGTTACCTTTTTGGCTGCTGTTAGTGCAAAATTATGTAATGCGAAAGAAGCTCCTTTACTAGCTGAGAAAAAGCATATGTCTACCCGTCATAAGTTGTGTGAATATGGTACAGGAATACCTTCAATATTGACAATTTTATTTGGTGCAGCATATGGCAGTGTAAATACTTTTATTGTAATGATGGCTAGTGAAGTAGGTATTGAAAATGCAGGTTTATTCTTTATAGTTGGTACTATATTTGTATTTATCTCTAGACCTTTTGGCGGACGTATTTTTGATAGTAAAGGTGGCTTCTAGGTAATTTTACCAGGCGGTATTTTATATTTGATTGGATTAGGAATATTAGTTTCAGCATAATCTTTAACTGTATTATTAGTAGCTTCTGTATTTTATGGTTTTGGAGGTGGTTTATTATTGCCTTCTCTTATGACATGGATGCTTAATGTAGTTACTTCAGACCGCCGTAGTGGTGCTAGTGCTACTTTTTATAATATGTTAGATATTGGTACAAGCAGTGGTATTATTTTATTAGGCAGTGTAGCTGGTTCAATTGGTTATATTAATATGTATTATTATGTAATCGGTGTTATGATAATATTTATAGCATTCTTCATGTTTAATCATTTTGTTTTACAAAAGAAAGTAAAAAAGCAAAATCAACAGGAAGAACTCGCTTAAATAAAAATATGAGTTGTCATATAAGAGATTTTCTGCTATAACGAAGAATATAGTTAGCAGAAAGGAATTAGTATGATATGGATAGGATAAAAGAAGTGGATAGTGAAAAATATCTTCAAATAGATGATAAATTAGATGATTTATTAATTCATCAACTTTATCAAACGATGAGAGCTTTTTCAAAAACGCTTAATAGTGAGATTTATACAGCAGATGTATATAGTTCTGAGTGGTCTATTTTGAAAATGGTCAAAGAGCATGATAATATATCACAGTTAGAATTGGCCAATTGTTTGAATGTAGAACCAGCAGCTATATCTAAAACAATAAAAAAGATGGAAGAAAAAAATCTTGTTAAGCGTCAGCGCATTCAAGGGAAAAGAGAAAAATATATATTTCTTACTGAACATGCAATAGAGCTTTATGATTTTTTAGAAAAACGAGTAACAAAACATCGTGTGAAAGCATTGAAGGGCTTAACGGCGGAAGAAAGATATACATTATTTAAATTATTACATCGCATTTGTCAAAATACGTTGACAGTAGATGAATAGAAAAAATATAATATATTATCAGCTGAGAATATTGTTAAAGATATTTGAGGCTGATTTTTTTATGTGATAAAGTAATTTGGTAAATATTTATATCAATTTTGGGAAATAATAAAAGCATTAGTATTTATAATATATATAGTATTTTAATAGTGATGTGATATATCACATGGGCTGTGATAAAGTGCAAGTGAAGGTAATAAAACTCTAAAACCCTTGAAACTATTGAATTTATGAATATATTAGATTATTATATAGCCATGAGGTTGATAAAAAATAAAAACTAATACATAAATGAAATTTATGATTAAAGAAAAGGGGTTTTAATTATGAAAAAATCTTCAATCGTAATTGCAGGTGGCGGAAGTACTTTTACACCAGGTATTGTAATGATGCTTTTAGATCATGCAGACCGTTTCCCACTTCGTCAGATTAAATTTTATGATAATGATGCAGAACGTCAGGAAAAAATTGCTAAAGCATGTGAAATATTATTAAAAGAACGTGCACCTGAAATTGCATTTTCTTATACAACAGATCCAAAAGAAGCATTCACTGACATAGATTTTGTAATGGCTCACATTCGCGTTGGTAAATATGCAATGCGTGAAAAAGATGAAAAAATTCCAATGAAACATGGCGTATTTGGTCAAGAAACTTGTGGTCCTGGTGGAATTGCTTATGGTATGCGTTCTATTGGTGGAGTTATTGAAATCTTAGATTATATGGAAAAATATTCTCCAAATGCTTGGATGCTCAACTACTCTAACCCAGCAGCTATCGTAGCTGAAGCAACTAGAAGACTTCGTCCAAATTCTAAAATCATCAACATCTGCGATATGCCAGTAGGTATTGAAGACAGAATGGCTGAAATTTTAGGTCTTCCAGGTGGCAGAAAAGATATGACTGTTCGCTATTATGGACTTAATCATTTTGGTTGGTGGTGTGATATCCGCGATAAAGATGGTAATGATTTAATGCCACGTATCAAAGAACATGTTGCTAAATATGGTTATATTGTAAATCCAGAAGCTCATAATGATGAAGCTAGTTGGAATGATACTTTTGGCAAAGCTAAAGATGTTTATGCTGTTGACCCAGATACATTACCAAACACATATTTAAAATATTACTTATTCTCTGATTATGTATTTAATCATGACAATCAACATCCAGACCATACTCGTGCAAATGAAGTTATGGAACATCGTGAAAAAAATGTATTTGCAGCAGCTAAAGAAATTGTAGAAAAAGGTACAGCTGTTGATTGTAAATTCCAAAGTGATGACCATGCAAGCTATATCGTAGACCTTGCAGAAGCTATTGCTTTCAATAAAAAAGCTCGTATGCTTTTAATCGTACCAAATGATGGTGCTATTTTTAACTTTGATCCAACAGCTATGGTAGAAATTCCTTGTATCGTTGGTTCTAATGGTTATGAAAAAGTTTGCATCGGTAAAATTCCTCAATTCCAAAAAGGTTTGATGGAACAGCAAGTATCTGTAGAAAAACTTGTTGTAGAAGCATGGATTACAGGTAGCTATCAGAAATTATGGCAAGCACTCACTTTATCTAAAACAGTACCAAGTGCATCTGTAGCAAAAGCTATTTTAGATGATTTAATTGAAGCAAATAAAGATTATTGGCCTGAATTAAAATAATAAAGAGAAGTATATATTAAGAGAATTGTATTACTAAAAAATCAAGGCACAGAGCATATTACTTTGTGCCTTGATTTTTGAATAAAGTATTCAGAAGTTTTACATAAATAGTAATATTAGTGTAATATTTAAGGGAATGAGAAAGGTTGGCGAGAGAAATGGCATTTAATAAAGATGTTGTGATGCAAAAAATTCAACGTTTTGGTGGTGCGATGTTCACACCGGTCATAATGTTTGGGGTTTTTGGTATCTTTGTAGCAGTGTCAATTTTGTGTAAAAATCCAATGATATTAGGTTCTATAGCCGAAAAAGGTACGGGTTGGTATGATTTTTGGTATATTGTCGAACAAGGTGCTTGGACAGTATTTAATCAATTACCTTTATTATTTGTAATTGGTCTACCTATTGGTTTGGCTAAAAAAGAAAATGCTAGAGCTGTAATGGAAGCATTTTTAATATATCTTATTTTTAATTATTTTATATCCGCAATGCTCAATTTATGGGGAGCAAGTTTTGGCGTAGATTTTGCACAAGAAGCTGTTCCAGGTAGTGGTCTGACAACAATTGCTAATATTAAAACACTTGATACAAGTATGGTTGGTGCTATTTTAATTTCTTCAATAGCTGTATGGTTACATAATAAACTATTTGATGTTGATGTACCAGAATGGCTTGGTCTGTTTAAAGGTTCTTCTTTAGTTGTTATTGCAGGTTTTGTACTAATGTTACCTATAGCACTTTTATTTTGCTTGATTTGGCCACATTTCCAATCATTAATCGCATCATTACAAGGTTTCTTGACTGGTGCAGGTGTACTTGGTGTTTGGGTATATACATCCCTTGAACGTATTTTAATACCTACAGGTCTTCATCATTTTATCTATATTCCATTTATTTATGGTCCAGCAGTTGTAGATGGTGGTATACAGGCTTATTGGCTTCAACATATTCAAGAATTTGCTCAATCAACAAAACCTCTTATTGAATTATTCCCACAAGGTGGTTTTGCTTTACATGGTATGAGTAAAATGTTTGGTTGCCCTGGTATCGCACTTGCTATTTATTTCTCTGCTAAGAAAGAAAATCGTAAAAGAGTGGGTTCTTTGTTATTCCCAGCAGCAATTGTAGCAGTATTATGTGGTATTACTGAACCTCTTGAATTTACATTCTTATTCGTTGCTCCTGTATTGTTCTTAATTCATGCAATTTTAGCTGGTACTTTAGCAGCTACTATGTATTTCTTTGGTGTAACTGGTAATTTTGGTGGTGGTTTACTTGATACAGATTTATTCCAAAACTGGATACCACTTTTCAATAATCATTGGGACACATATCTCACACAAATAATCATTGGTTTAATCTTCACATGTATTTGGTTTGTTGTATTTAGATTTTTAATTGTAAAACTTAATTTGAAGACTCCTGGTCGTGGGGATGACGAAGAAATCAAACTTTATAGAAAAGCTGATTACAAACAAAAAGTAGCAGGCGATGAACGTGATAGAAAAGCTGCTGCATTTTTAGAAGCTTTAGGTGGTAAAAATAATATCGTAGATGTTACAAACTGCGCTACTCGTCTTCGTGTAACTGTAAAAGATGATAGCTTAGTAAAAGATACAAATGTATTTATGGCTGCAGGTGCTCATGGATTAGTGCATAATGGTTGTGCTATTCAAGTAATTGTAGGTCTTTCTGTACCACAAGTTCGTGAACGTTTTGAAGCTTTACTTCAAGCTCCTGATGTACTTCAAAAAGAAGAATTAGTTTCTAACACAGATAAATCTCCAAGTTTGAAAGCTTTTGCAACTGGTGATTTAGTATCTATTGAAAATGTACCTGATGAAGCATTTGCTTCTCGTGCTATGGGTGATGGTGTAGCAATCATTCCAACTGAAAAATATATTACTGCACCAGCTAATGGTTCTGTAATGATGGTAATGGAAGAAACAGGACATGCTCTTGGACTTAAGCTTGATACAGATATGGAAATTTTAATTCATATAGGTATTGATACAGTCAATATGAAAGGCGATGGCTTCAAAGTTTTAGTCAAAGCTGGCGACGAAGTAAAAGTTGGCGATAAATTAGTAGAAATTGATATTGAAAAAATCAAAAAAGCTGGATATAATCCAATCACTATTATGATAGCTACTAATTTTGACCAATATAGCTTATTAAAATTTGAAAAAGAACAAAAAGTAATTGCAGGCAAAACAACTGTAGGCACATATTAATAAAATTAAGGCAAAATATAATGGTAAAATATTATATTTTGCCTTTTTGCATTTAATTTAAATTAATTAAATATAGTACAGTTGGTTTCATTATTAAGATTATATAGAATAGGCATAATAAATATAAAGACTTATAATAAATTTAGATAAATATTTATAAGTTTAAGGAGTGCTTGATGATGAAAAGTTTAAAAAATTTTTTATGCTATTATCTATGTTAAGTATAATGATGTGTTCATGTACAGCATTTGCAAATTATCCTACTCATTTATATGGAGATAAAAATTTTATTTTATGTGATGGACATATGGGTTCAGCATGGTATGTGGATAGAAGTTCTTTAAATGTACAAAAATATGGACCACCACAATATATTATCGCTGTTAATGTGGTGCGTGTAGATAATGCGGATAGAAGAAGCACAGAAATAAAAAATGTACATACATATCGTTTTTTCTATAATAGTGATTTAGGTCAGATGTATGCAGATTTTAATAATAATGATAATTGGAGATATTTAAATCCTCAAGGTAGTTGGGCAGAAACAGGTATATCTATGCCAGCAGGAGAAATAGCCTTTGTTTTGGCTTATAATTATAAATTTTATGGTGATAGAGCTTATTATAGTGATGATTTCTATAATCGAATTTTCTGATAGGATAAAAATTTAGGAGAAAAGAGTTTAATTTTATGATAAATAGAGTTAAACTCTTTTTTATTTGCAATTTTGGGGTAAGGTTATTTTGATAAATTTCTTGTACTATGATTTATAAGAATAATATAATAGAAAGAGTGATATAAATATAATTAAATTTTAAGATATAAGGTGAAGATATGAAAAGTATAAGAGTTGTAGCAGCGATAATTAAAGATAAAGATAAAATTCTGGCAACTAAAAGAAGTTATGGGGAGTTTAAAGGTGGTTGGGAATTCCCTGGTGGAAAGATAGAAGAAGGAGAAGATAAAAAAACAGCATTAATTAGAGAAATAAAAGAAGAATTAAATGCTAATATTGAAATTGATAGCTACTTTGCTACGATAGATTATACGTATCCTAATTTTCATATGATTATGGATTGCTATATTTGTAATATAGATGATTTTGTAATCAATGAAGAAATACATGATGAGGCAAAGTGGCTGACAAAAGATGAATTAGATAGTGTAAATTGGCTTACAGCTGATGAAAAAATCGTAAATAAATTAAAAATATATTTAAGTTCAAAGATTGCAGTAAGTGCTTGTCTTTTAGGTGATAATTGTAAATATAATGGCAAAAATAATTATAATGAAGAAATAGAGCATTTGCTAAAAGATAAAGAAGTATATAAAATTTGCCCAGAAATATTGACAGGACTTAGTATTCCTAGAAAGCCTGTAGAAATAAAAGATAATAAAGTCATAACGCAGGATAATGAGGATATGACGGAGATTTTTCTTCATGGTGTAGATATGGCATGGAAAAAATTAAAAGATAAAAATATAGATTTGGCTATATTGAAGGCGAATAGTCCAACATGTGGCAGTAAAACAATTTATGATGGAACTTTTTCCCATACATTAGTAGAAGGAAATGGATTGTTTGCTAAATTATTAAAAGATAATAAAATTATGGTAATCAGTGAAAAAGATATAGAATAAAAAAATACCTAATGAGTTTATGTGATAAATTTTGCTTTATACATAGCTCATTAGGTATTTTTTATAGAATTAAATCATTAAGTTTGTTTAAACTTATTTGTCTAAGTGCCAAATGTCATGGTTATATTCAGCGATTGTGCGGTCACTGGAGAAGTAACCAGCGTTAGCTATATTGATTAAAGATTTTTTAGCCCAAGCTAAACGGTCTTCGTAATCATTATATGCTTGGTCTTTTGTTTGAATATAAGCTTTTAAATCTAATAAACTCATGAACCAATCTTTAGAAATTAATTCGTGATGTAAACGGTGGAGATTTTCTGTCTGTCCAATAGAAGTCATTTCTTCAGAAATTAAGAAGTCTACTGCATTTTTAATGATTTCATCATTATTATAGTATTTTCCTGCATCATAATCATTGTTGTTGTAATGAGCGATAACATCATCACTACTTTCACCGAAAATATAGATATTGTCATCACCAACAAGTTCATGAATTTCTACATTAGCACCGTCTTCAGTACCGATTGTAATAGCACCATTGAGCATGAATTTCATATTACCAGTACCACTAGCTTCTTTACTTGCAAGAGAAATCTGTTCGGAGAAATCGCAAGCAGGAATGAGTTTTTCAGCGTTAGTTACGTTGTAGTTTTCTACCATTACTACTTGAATATATTTAGAAGCTACAGGGTCTTTAGCGATAATATCTTGAAGACATAAGATAGCATGAATTATGTCTTTAGCAATGATATAAGCTGGTGCAGCTTTAGCGCCAAAAATGAAAGTAATAGGTGTAGAAGGAACATAACCACTGCGGATTTTTTGAAGAAGTTGAATGATGTAGAGTAAATTCATTTGTTGACGTTTATATTCATGTAAACGTTTAATTTGAATATCAAAAATGCTATTTGGATTTAAAGTCAAATGCATTGTTTTATTTAAATAGTTGCATAAATCCTGTTTACGATTTTGTTTAATAGTTAAGAGTTTATTTAAAACAGTTTCATCATCAACAAATATCAATAAATCTTTTAATTTTGTAGCATCAGTTTTGTATTCATCACCAATTAAAGATGTGATATATTGACTTAATTCATTGTTGCAGTGCAATAACCAACGGCGGAAAGTGATACCATTTGTTTTGTTGTTGAATTTTTCTGGGTATAATTCATAGAAAGCTTTTAATTCGCTATTTTTGAGAATTTCAGTATGCAAGGAAGCAACACCATTGATACTATAGCCAAAATGAATATCCATATGAGCCATATGCACAAGGTTATGTTCATCAATGATTTGTACAGCTTTATTATCACTGCGAGATTTAGCAATAGCATTTAATTCTTGAATAGTAGGAATGAGTTGAGGTACTACTTGTTTTAAATCTTCAAGATGCCATTTTTCAAGTGCTTCAGCCAAGATAGTATGGTTTGTGTATGCACATGTTTTGAATACGATATCAATAGCTTCATGTAAATCGATACCTTCTAAAACTAAGCGATTGATTAATTCAGGAATTACCATAGATGGATGAGTATCATTGATTTGGATACATACGTATTTATAAAGTTCATGTAAATCATGTCCTTTAGCTTTTTCTTCCATCAAGATTAATTGTGCAGCGTTGCTTACCATGAAATACTGTTGATAGATACGAAGCATTTGACCTTCTTTAGTACTATCATCAGGATAGAGGAATAAAGTTAAATTTTTATGAATGTCTTTTTGGTCAAAAGAAATACCATCATTGACGATAGTTTCGTCAATAGTGTCAATATCGAAAAGATGTAATTTATTTAAGCCTTTTTGATAGCCTAATACATCAATATCATATAATTTAGAATGAACAGTAAAACCATTAAATTCAACATCAAAACCAATATTGGTATCATTTAACCAAGATTTATCTGTAATCCATGGATTTTTTTCTTCTTTTTGAAGATGATTTTCAAATTTTTGTTTGAATAAACCAAAATGGTAATTTAAACCTACACCATCGCCAGATAAATTTAAAGTTGCAATAGAGTCTAAGAAACAAGCAGCAAGTCTTCCAAGACCACCATTACCTAAAGATGGTTCGAGTTCAATTTCTTCTATATCATTTAATTTTTTGCCATTATCAGCAAGTAATGTTTTTATTTCATCATAAATACCTAAATTTATTAGGTTGTTAGATAATAATTTACCTATTAAAAATTCAGCAGAAATATAATAAAGTTTACGAGGGGTTGAAGTTGGTTTTCTGTCATTGCTTAAATTTTTTACTAGCATTAATAATCCAGTATACAATTCTTCATTTGTACAATCTTCAATTGTTTTATTAAATTGAGTTTGTAAAATATTAGTTAATTTAGTTTGCATATTTGCTACTCCTTTAATATTAAACTTTGATTATGCACCACTATATTTAGATTAGAGAATAAGCAATATTTTGTAAAGGTTATTCTCAAGTTCTATATTATAATATATAGTGTCAATACTTAAGGTTTTTTCTAAAGAGTAAGAAAAAAGAATTAATTACATATATTAAATATATAGATATTAAAAGTTTAAATTTCTTTAGAGTAGATAATAAAAACTGCACTTCTAAAATTATATTAGGTTAATTTTAAAAATGCAGTTTCTGGTTTATAAATTTAATTTTATCTGGAATTTTTATTATTTTAATTGCAAATATTCTTCATCAGTTACAGGTTCAAGCCATTCATTAGAGCCACCAACAGCAGGAACTTCAATAGCTAAATGAGAAAAGAAACTATCTTTTGTAGCACCATGCCAATGTTTTACTTCTGCAGGAATATTGACAACATCACCAGCTTTTAATTTTTGAGCAGGTTTTCCCCATTCTTGATAATATCCTTCGCCAGCTGTTACTAATAATATTTGACCGCCTTTATGATGAATATGCCAATTGTTGCGACAAGCAGGTTCAAAAGTAACGTTACCAATAGAAACACCTGTAGTAGTAAGCATATTCAAATGAGCTTGACCAATAAAAAATTTACTGAATTGTTCTGGTAATTTATCTCCTAATGGAAAAATTAAAGAATCGCTAAATTTTTTAATGTAGACATATTATTACCTCCAAATAAATATTTTTCTATATATTGTTATACTACTTGGAGTGAACTTCAAGTCAAGGTTTTAAATAAAATATTGTGCATATTAAAATAGATTTCTCATTTGAAAAAGTATTTTATCTATGATAAAATATCTATAAAGTTCAGTTTTCCGAACTAATGGCTTTAATATTTAAAGGTATGGTGATATTATGGCAAATTTGAATAATTTCATGTTTAAGGTAAAAGATTATAATAAAAATAAATCAAATAATATTGTAAATAGTAATATTACTTTTAATGAATATGCAGATAAATGGTTAAAAGAATATCGTTTACAGATAAGAAAATTAGATTTGCCTATAGTTATTAATAATATAAATATTGGTAAATATTATTTTGGTCAAAAGAGACTAAAAGATATTACTTCTTTGGATTATCAACAATTTTTGATGAATTACTCTTTAGGGAGAAAGAAATCTTCTGTAGAACAGGCGAATTCAATTATTCAAAGTTTATTAAAATCGGCATTAAATAAAAAAAATATATAATTATTAAATTTTTAGTTGTATTAATTTATTTATTAATTAAGACTAAATTCTGTATAGTGCAGAATTTAGTCTATTTTTTTATATAGATATTTTATTTTAATTGAAATGTAAATGGTTGAGTAGCATAACATCTAACATCTTGTCCGTTAGTATTTTTAGCTGGTAAAAATTGCCATTTATATGCTGTATTTAAAGCAGCTTCATCAAGTGCAGAACTTCCTGAAGAAGAAATTATTTCAGCAGATTCTATACTACCATCTTTACCAATAAGAAAACGTACTATGGATACGCCTTCAATTTTATTATTGCGTTCTTTAATAGGATACTTTGGAGTAGGACTTTTTACTATTCTGGGAGGAATTGCAGGGTTACTGTAAACATTATCATCGCTATCTCCTACACCAGAACCACTGCCTGATCCAGAACTTTCACCATCACCTGTTCCTTCACTAGAGCCAGAGTCTGTACCAGTTCCATTACCAGAACCTGTATCATCATTAGTATTTATAGTAGCATTATTACCATTATGATGATTAGAATGTTCAACATTATTATTTATTGGTGGAGCAATTACTGCTTCCTCTGTGCTTATTTCATGTTTTTCCACTTTTTCTTGTAATTCTTGAATTTGTTCATAAGTTACATTAGTGGTAGCTATGTCAGAATGTTGTAAAATACTATCTGGAGTTATAGGAGCTTGCTCTACTGGCGCAGGCTCTAAAGGTGGTGTATAAGTAGAGTCTGTGATATTCGCTGATGCACTGCCTCCACCACTTCCGCTTACAGAAGTTATTTCCACAATTTCATCATATTGTGGTAGAGTAGTGAATTTTAATAATCCAGTGATAGAAATAAAAAGAAATATAAATATGTGAAATAAAAATGAACCAATTATACTGATTTTCTTTCGTTTTTGTTCATCCATTAATTACCACCCGCTCCATTTGTTGCTAAACCAAAACGAGTGATACCAGCTTTTTTTAATGTATCAATAAAAGAAACTACTTTGTCATAATTAATATCTTTATCTGCTCGAATAATAATAGCAAATGATGGATTATTTTTTTGCTCTTTAGTTGCTTGCATTAATAATGTTTGAATATCTGTTTGTTGGTCTTCTAGATAAATACTACCATCATCCTTTAGGGTTACCGTAAAATTAGTTTTGTTATCAATAGTAGCAGAAGTAGCTTGTGGTAAATTTACAGGAATAGTTTTTTGTTCTACCATGTACATCGTACTAAGCATAAAAAATACCAATAAAAAAAACATAATATCAATCATTGGAATGATATTTAAATCAGGTTGTTTAGTCTCACGATAATTTCTTAATTTCATTTATTAGCACCTCTGACTTTAGCCTCAGATAAAGCAGAAAAACATTGTTCCATATTAGTGATAATATTGTTCATTTTATGTGAGAGATAAGAATGAACACATAAAGATAAAATTGCCACACAAAGACCAGAAGCTGTAGCAATTAGAGCTTCACCGATACCACCTGTAATGGCCATTGGTTGGCCAGCTTGAATATTAAAAATACTAAATGTGGTAATCATACCAACAATAGTTCCTAAAAGTCCTAAAAGTGGAGCTAATGTGGTAATTACACTTAAATAACTTAATTTTTCACGTAAACGAGACATTACAATATTACCCTTCATTTCCATAAAAGCCTCAGTACGTTCTACTGTAGGCAAAGGACTTGCTTGAGTTAGAATATTAGCACAAGCTCCTTTATGTGTTTTAGCAAATTCAAAAGCTTTTTCTAGCGTTTCTCCAGATAGAATATCGCAATATTGTTTAGTAAATAAATGACCAGAATCAATAGATTTATAAAACAGATATCGTTCAATAGCAATAAAAATAATAACTAGTGAACAAATAAGTAGTGGATACATTACTAATCCACCTTTTTCAAAATACATTAATACATCAGACAAAATATTACCTCCTAAAAATAAAAATACCTTCCTAACCTGAAAAGAAAGGAAGGCATAAATATATAAAATAAATTTAAATTCAGCAATATTATATATTTTCCTATCCATGTCACTCGCAGGAATCGGAAAGATAATATAGGCAGTTCTTCTGGCTTGGAGTCATTGCATAATTTCGCCTTCCCAGTTTCCCAGTGACATAAATGAAATATAGCTCGTCCTTACAGCGGCGGGACCGCATCGGCTTATACCGATTTCTCTATTAAGTACAAAGTACACCTAAATTATGAATTATTCATTTGTTGCATAGAAGTATAGCATTTTTTATAAAAAAAAACAATAGTATTTGGTAAAAGATTAAAATTAGATTAAATTTTTATTGACATTAACTATATTATCATTTATAATGCAAAATTGTAATAGATAAATACAATCTATGAAAAGATAAATATAGATAAAGTTAGGTGTAGCAATACTTAATAGAGAAACAGGTGTGAAACCTGTGCTATCCCGTAGCTGTAATGTGGAGCGAGTCTTAAATATGTCACTGGGAAACTGGGAAGGCAAGATGAGCGGTGAAGCAGAGCCAGAAGAACTGCCTAATTTTAGTAGCCAATAAAAGTTACTGCGAGAGACGGTATGGTGAAGAATATGTATAACTATACCTTTTTGCTGTATGCAAAAAGGTATTTTTTACTTATAAATAAAACCTTTCTGTATTTTAAGCAGAAAGGTTTTTTATTTGGTTCGTTATTAAATATTAGAATATTTTTGATGATAATATTTGATAAAGCACCATAATAATTAATTAAATAGAGAGGAGGATATTTTTGAAAAGACAAGTATGTATTATTTTTTTATTATTGATAATGATTTTTCCAACAGTTAGTTTTGCAACAGAAACTTCATCAGATACTATGATTTTAGAATGGAAAACTTATAAAGTATGGAAAGATGGAGAAAATTTATGTATGAGTGGAGAATTTGAGAATTTACGAAATGATTTGAAAATTACTAGATTAAATAATTTCACAGCTATTATTACATTTATGAATAATGATGGAACTTCTTATCAATATGTAGGACAACCAGAAAAAATGCCTATGTGCAAGATAGCACCAAATAGTAAAAAAAGAATTACTTTTAATTTAGGTAAATTTGATGGTAATTGGACTGATTGGAATGTAGATGCTATTTATAATTTTTCTTATATAAATGGAGTAAATTTTTGAAATATTAATTAAGAAAGTCAGGTTTAAAAATGAGATTAAAAAAACAATATCTAGCAGCTGCTGTAACTCTTGGTATTATGAATTGGACAACATATTCCGAAGCGGCATTTGATGAAAATTTAAATGAATATACTTTAGATGCTGTAGTAGTAGAAGCGGATGCTACAAAAGATCAATTTGGTAATACTATTACAGAACAGTCTTATTATCGTACAGGTGGAGATGTTAAAGTAATTACTCGTGAAGAAATTGAAAAACGTCATTATCAAGATTTAACAGATGCTATTAAACGTATACCTGGTGTGACTTTTCAAAACCCTGGATATAGGGGCGGAGAATATGGCTATGCACCATATAATAATAGTTTATCAATTAATGGTGATTCTCGTGTAGTTGTTTTAGTGGATGGTCGTCGTGTTGATAATGCTACTAGTACTCGTTTTGGTAGTTCTAATGCTAGTGGGACTAGAACGATGGTTGATTTAAATCAAGTAGTAAATATTAATAATGTAGAAAAAATTGAAGTAATTAAAGGTCCTGGCGCTTCAGTTTATGGAGCTGATGCTACAGGTGGAGTAATTAATATTATTACTCGTAAAGGAGCAGATGAAAATCAAGGAACTATTGATCTTTCTACTGGTTCATGGAAAAAACATAATTATAATGTAACTTATTCTGGTTCTGCTGGTGATGATAAATCATGGAAATATTTTATATCATTGGATCGTGAAATGTCTGGCGATACAAAATATAAAGATGGTCTTACTGGGGGAAATTATACTTATAGGGGTACAGAATTTAAAGAAGAAGGCGCTAATATACGCATAGATAAAGATTTTAGTGATACAGAAAACCTACGTATTTGGTATAATCATAGAAATGGCAAAGATGGCTATCCAATTACTGCGCCGGATTATCGTTTTTGGAATGAAACAGAATGGAATAGAATTATTCAAGATACCGAAGATGGTAAATTTGGTAATACTACGAATCCAGGTTATAGAAATTTATTTGTATTAGATGCTTTGAGTGGTTCATATAATGCTTTTCGTAATAATGATATTGATATTACATATACATTTGATAAAGGAAATGGTATGGAAAGCTTTATTCGTTTTTATGATCAAGATCATCATTATTGGGGTGTTGATAGATATCCAGATTGGGTAGCAGATGATGGTAGTTTTGTGCCATTTCCAGGCTCTCCTGCTTGGGATGATTTTATAAATAATTATCAATTTAGTAAAACAGGTCCTACTACTTTATATAATGAAAAAAATCAGGGATTACAGCTTCAATATGGTAAATCTATAGATAATAATGATTTATTATTTGGCTTAACTTATGACAAAGCTAAAACTTATACTAAAAGTTTAAATAGAAAAGATAATACGTGGAAAACTACACATGTAGAAAGAGATAGCATTTTAGGATTTGTGCAAGATAAAATACATTTATCTGATAAATGGGATATAACACCAGCTATTCGTTATTCTAATTATAGTACTTTTGATAAAACAAATGATGCTGGTACAGTATCTCAAGGTAATACTTCATCAATAATTTTTACACCAACAATTAATACACAATATGCTTTTGATGATACAACTAGTGCATATTTAGGATGGGCAAGTGTATATAGACCAATAAAATCAGCAGATTATGGAAAAGATACACCAAATGGAGCTCCTTTAAAAGATGAAGAAGGAGATGTATGGACGTTTGGTGTACGCAAAGATATTGATGATAAAACGAGTGTAGCACTTCATTATGATTGGACTGATATGGATAATGCTATTACTAATTATTCTGTATGGTCTGACGTTGACAAAGATTTTGTGAATAAAAATGTTAATGCACAAGAAACTAAAAAGTCTATTAATTTAACAATGGACCATCAATTTGATGATCATTGGAATTTGAGCTTAGCATATAGTCATATGAAAGATGAGTGGAAAGCAAAAGACGGTATGCAGTTTGACCCAGATATTAATTTAGATGATAATTCTAATGTTAATACAATGATAAATGCTTTACGTCCGGCGAATCATTATATTGCTAACTTATCTTATGAAAATGGTAAATGGTATACAGGTTTATTAGCTAATTATTATACTGGTATGGATACAACAGCATTCACAGATAAGCATTTCTTTGTACTTGATTGGAATTTAAATTATGAAATTAATGATGATACAACAGCATATGTAACTATTACTAACTTAACTAATGAAGCATATGAAAATGCTTATAGTGCATATAATGGAATTGGCGCAGCACCACAACCTGGTCGTTGTTATATGGTAGGTATGAGATATAAATTTTAATTAAGTTTAATATAAGAAGAGTATAAAGTACACATTTAGTGTACTTTATACTTTTCTATAGAGGTTTTTATGAAAAATATTATATTTATAAATTTAATGGTATTGTTGATAATATTATCAGGTTGTAGTCCTGTTATAAAAGAAAATGCAGATACTATACAGTTGTGGGAACAAAAAAAGTCTCAGTTAAATATATCATATAATGAAAATAATTATCCAATAAAAATAAAAAATATAAACTCTAAAAATGAAGAATTTGAATTAACATATAAAAAACCACCTCAAAAAGTAGTCGCTTTTTGGCAAAACTCTGTAGAAACATTAATTGCTTTGGGTGTTGGTGATAGAATTGTGGCAGGAACAGGTATTCCTGACAAGAAATATCTTCGACCTGAATATCGAGAAGAATATAGTAAAATCCCTTATACTGGATTACAAAATTTAGATATAGAAACTATAACAATGTTAGAGCCAGATTTTATTTTAGGTTGGTATTCTACTTTTGCACCAAAAGTGGCAGGAACTACAGATTATTGGAATAGTAGAACTGTAAATACATATATAGCTAAATCATCTGCTCCAACAAAATCTATAAATGATAATATATTAATAAAACCTAAACATAGTTTAGATGAAGAATATCAATATATTTTAGATTTGGGTAAGATATTTGATCGTAAAGATAGAGCTAATGAATTAGTTGGACAGATGAAAAAAGAAATATCTTTTGTTACAGAGCATACTAAAAATATAAATAAAAAACCTAGAGCAATTATTATTGAGTTTTTAGGAAAAGATATTTCTGTATATGGAGAACGAACTTTAGCTGGTGATATTTTACAACGAGTTAATGGTGAATTATTGGAACCTAATGTAGAGCGTTTTAGTTTTGAACAGTTAATTGATTTAGATCCAGATGTAATTTTTATCGTTATTACTGAACAGCACTATGGTGACGAACGTATGTATTTAGATAGAATTTATCAAAATAAGGCTTTACAAGGATTAAAAGCTGTAAAAAATAAAAGAATATATCCTGTACCTCTTTATGCAATATATAGTCCTGGTATTAGAGCATATGATGGTATAAGAATAATGGCACAAGGTTTATATCCAGAATTATATAAGGAGAAGTAAAATGCAAGAATTTTTTCGAAAAACAGATTATCTATTTATTTGTTTGTTGTTGATAATTATTTTGATTATGATATTATTTTGGGCTTTAAGTATAGGAACAGTAAAATTACCATTAGAAAAAATATATTTCACTATTATAGAACAATTACAAAGTGGTACAAGTATAGAAACTATAGGAAAAGGACCTGTGCATGATATTATTTGGTTATTGCGTTTACCACGACTAGTTTTAGCTGCAATAGTTGGAGCTGGTTTAGCCGTATGTGGTGTTATTATGCAAGCTATTGTAAAAAATCCTTTAGCTGATCCATATATTTTAGGTATTTCTTCAGGAGCTTCTTTAGGAGCTACAGCAGCTATTTTACTAGGTATTGGTGTTGCTTTGGGTGAAAATTTTGTAGGGATATCTGCTTTTATTGGAGCATTTACTATTTCATTAGGTGTGGTATTTATTGCTAATCTTGGTGGAAAGGCTAATTCGATAAAATTATTATTAGCTGGTATGGCATTAAGTGCAGTATGTAGTGCTTTTTCTAGTTTTATTGTGTATTTTGCTAATAATAAAGAAGGAATGCAATCTATTGCTTTTTGGTTAATGGGTAGTTTATCTGGTGCTAAGTGGGATAGTATTTTTATAATTGCACCAATAGTAATGATATCTATCTTATTTTTTTGGACACAGAGTCGTATTTTAAATTTAATGCTTTTAGGTGATGAAGTAGCTATAACATTGGGACGGGATTTGCATATATATCGTCAGGTATATTTATTGGTTAGCTCTTTAATTGTAGGATTTGTAGTTTATGCTGCTGGAATGATTGGATTTGTAGGTTTAATTATTCCTCATATAATAAGGATGTTAGTCGGTACTGATCATAAAAAATTAGTACCTATATCGGCTTTAGCAGGAGCAATATTTCTTGTTTTAGCTGATGGATTATGTAGAATTATTATTCCAAAAACTGAATTACCAATAGGAATTTTGATTTCTTTGATAGGAGCTCCTTGTTTTGTTTATTTAATGATAAAGAAGACATATGGTTTTGGAGGTAATTAAATGGAAATAATAAGTGAACAAGTAAAAAAGTTTATTGGGAATAAAGAAATTTTAAAGGGTATAAACATAGATGTAAAAAATAAAGAGTTTTTAGGAATAATAGGTCCAAATGGTAGTGGAAAATCTACTTTTTTAAAATGTATTTACCGTATATTGAAACCTAGTGAAGGCAAAATTTTATTTAATGGAAAAAATATAGATGAATTGTCTTTTCGTCAGACAGCATTAGATTTAGCTGTAGTAGCTCAACATAATTTTTATAATTTTGACTTTAAAGTTTTAGATGTAGTATTAATGGGTCGTTCTCCACATAAAAAAATTTTAGAAAGAGATAATGAAATTGATTATAAAATAGCTAGAAATGCTTTAGAAAAAGTAGGATTAAAAGATTTTGTTGAAAGAAATTTTACTACTTTATCTGGAGGAGAGCAACAACGTGTAATTTTAGCTAGAGCTTTAACTCAAGAAACAGAGTGTTTAGTTTTGGATGAGCCAACAAATCATTTGGATATAAAATATCAATTACAAATAATGGATATTGTAAAGAGTTTAAATTTAACAGTTATAGCAGCTATTCATGATTTAAATATTGCTGCTATGTATTGTGATCGTTTAGTAGCTTTAAAAGATGGACAAATTGTAGGTGCAGGAAAACCAAAAGACTTATTAACTGAAAAATTTATTAAAGATTTATATGAAGTTGATACCAAAATAGAGGCTTTACCTAATGACAATATAAATATACGTTTTTTACCAAAACATTTTAAATAAACAATTTAAATATTTTAAAGAGGTTATGTATATGAAAAATATCGCTATTTTAACATGTTTAAAAGCCAATGATGTATGCACAGGTGCTAGTTGTTTAGATGCTTTTTATAACAAAAAGGGATTTTTTACTCAATATACCAATGATGATACAAAATTAGTTGCTTTTTGGACTTGTAATGGTTGTGATGAAGTTTTATTGAATAACCAAGAAGGTTTATTAGAAAAATTAGAAAGAATATTGTCTGTAAAAACAGATATTGTCCATGTAGGCATTTGTACAGAAATAATAGATGAACAAACGCATAAAAAAGTTCTTTGTCCTAAAATACAAGAAATTGTCGACTTTCTGCAAAAAAATAATATTAAAGTTGTTTTTGGTACACATAAATAATATTTAGGAGGAAAAATTTTGTATAATATTAAACAAAAATTATTAGTAACTAGTTTAGTTTGTGGTAGTGTAATTTTAAATAGTAATTTTGCAATGGCTCAAGAAACAGAACAAGTACCTACTTTTCAATTACAAGAAATGGTAGTTACTGCTACTAAAACATTAAAAGAATTAAAAGAAACCCCAGCGAGTGTAGATGTAGTAACAGCACAAGATATTCAAGAAAGAAATGTAAAATCTGTACCTGAGGCATTACAACAATTGCCAGGTGTATATATGAGCCAAGTAGCTCAAGGTGGTATTCAAATTAGAGGTTTTGAGTCAGATAATATTTTAATTTTATTAGATGGAATGCCAATGAATACCACTTATAATAACAATATGGAATGGGAAATGCTCCCAGTTGAAAATATTGAACGTATCGAAGTGGTAAAAGGTGCTGGTTCATCATTATATGGTGGTAGAGCTGTAGGTGCTGTAGTAAATATTATTACAAAAGATCAAACTATGGCTAAAGGTGAATCTAAAATCAATGCTGTTTTAGATTATGGTAGTAACAATACATGGAAAAAAGCTGTATATGCTAATATGCAAGTAGATGAAAAATTATCTGTAGGTTTAGGCTATGAAAATCGTAAATCTGATGGATTTAAAGGCTATTATTATACAGGAAATGCCAAAAAAGGTACAGCAAATATAAAACCAGATAATATCCCACCACAATTAAGTACGGGCAAGTATTTGTTAGGTGGTCGTGGAGAAAAACAATGGGAAAACGAAAATATTTCTGCACATATAAAATATGATTTTGATGAAGATAAATCTTTAAAATATAATTATATTCATACAGAAAGTGAATATAGCTATAAAAATCCATTTTCTACAATAACTGTAAATGGAAAACCTATTTTTGGTGAAAAAGTAGATATTGGCAATGGTTTGATTTTATCGCCAAGTATTTCTAGTTATCTTGGTTATGACGGCAAAAAAGAATCTGATTTACATGTATTAAATTATGTAGATGAGGCCAATAAATTTAGTGCTAATTTTGGTTATTTAGATATGAAAAAAAATGGATATAGTAATGCAAGTGGGGCTAAAAATATTAATTGGAATGGAGAAGGTACTGACTCATATTATCCAGGAAAAACATATAATTTTGATTTTCAAAAAGTATGGGAAGATATCGGTAAACATAATATTTTAGTTGGTGGTAGCTATAAACAAGAAAGCTTTGACCAAGATAGAATTTATTTAAATAATTGGCGTGACCATGGTTCTGTAAATACCAATTGGGGTAATAATGGTTTATATGAAAAACATGGTGGTAAAGCTAAAAATATAGCTTTATTTATTCAAGATGAATATCAAATAAGCGATCCATTAACTATGTATTTAGGTGTAAGATGGGATCATTTTGAAAAAACAGATGGTTACAGTATCTATTACGATAAAAAAACAGGTGCGGTAACACGAAGTTTAAATTATGATTCAGCAACATATGATGAAATTAGTCCTAAAATTTCTTTAAATTATCAAGCTGATGAAGATACTAATTATTATGTATCATATGGCCATTCTTTTAATCCACCACCATTATATCAAGTATACCGTGATGGTGGTGGTGATATGGGCGGTGTTATAGCTAATCCAGATCTTGATCCAGAGACATCAAATACATTTGAAATCGGAATGAAAAAACAATTATCAGAAAGAACTAATATAGGTTTGTCCTTGTATCAAGTAAAAACAGATGATAAAATTTTATATACAACACATTATAAACCTGGTACTAATAAAGCAGAATATAAACAATATGAAAATTATGGTACAGAAAAACGTCGTGGAATAGAATTTGAAGCAAATCATCAATTTGATGATAATTGGTCTGCATATTTTAACTATGCTTGGCAATCTGGTAAAGTAGAACAAAGTAAAGTTGCAGGTACTAATTTAAAAGATGTAAATAGTAATGATTATGGTATTCCAAAACATTTGATGCACGCAGGATTTAATTACAAACAAGATAAGTGGAACGCACTTCTTGATTGTCAATACGTTAGTGCAAGACAAGCACCTGATGATGTAACTGGTGAATATGGTGCAGAAGATCCATATTTTATTGTAAATACTGCTATAAATTATCAGCTTTCTGATTCAACAAGTGTACAATTTGCTATCAATAATATTTTTGATAGAGAATTTTATTCTAGTGAAGCTACATCAGGTCGCACATATAGTGTAGGTGTACGTTATAATTTCTAATTAAAAATAAGTAATTAATTATTAATAAGGATAGGGTGATTTTTGCTCTATCCTTAATTTATCTAGAAAGAGAGTTTGTATGTATTTTCAAATAAAACGAATTATTGGATATATGCTAGGTTTTATATTGTTTTATGCACCTGGAGCATTATTTACTAAGGCTATATTTTATCTTTTTGGTCGAGATATCAATGAGATATCTATTCATAGTAGTTGTTTTCGTATTCAAATTGAGCATTTATTAGATGGAAAATTCTTTGCTATGGATATTGCTTTTGTCTCTTTTTTAGTGGTTTTGGGGATAATATCTTTCTTTAAAGGTGCTATTTTTTGTGGGAAACTTTGTCCAGCAGGTGCAAGTACTGAATATTTAAGTCGTTTAATACCTACGAAATACAAAATTAATTGGAGTAAATATGTAGATATAACACCTATTCGCTATGGTATGCTTACAGGTTATATGATTTTGCCATTTTTTGGCGGATTATTAGCATGTAACTATTGTAATTTTTATTTATTTGATTTATTCACTAATTATTTTATTTGGGGTTATTTTATCTCGTTAACATCAACTTTGATAATTACTACTTTTGTATGGGTAATTATTTTGGGATTATTTACCCAAGGTGGTAGAGGATATTGCAATTTTTTATGTCCTGTAGGAGCAGTGCAAAATCTAATTCATGCTCTAGGTTGTAAATTTGATTTTGTATCAAGGATTAATATTGATAAAACAAAATGTATTGGTTGTCAAAAATGTAGTAAAGTTTGTCCTATGGAATCAATAAAAATTGTACAAAACAAAGCCCAAACGAATGTATATAATTGTATTATTTGTGAAGAATGTGTGTATAATTGCCCTGTAAAAGCTGTTTCTTATGGAAAGAGAGAAAAATAAATATGAAAAATAAAATTATTACTTTCTTTATTTCTTTAGGTATACCTATATCTTCACTAGGTATGGCAAATAATTGCACTGGTTTTTGTGGGAATTGTCAATTAAATTGTATGCCCGGAGTAATAGCTATAATTATACTAGGCAGTAAATGTATATTAAAAAAGATTAAAGAGAAATGGCGAAATAAGTATGAACAAATTTAATCGAAAAATTATAAGTATAGTCTTAGTGATTTTAACTATATTAGCAATGTTTATGCTAGAGAAATTCACTGATGAAAATAAATCAGATAAAGTTTATCAAAAAATAGATTTAACACAAAATTATATTACAGATTGTACAATTGATATTAATAATATGGGAATAGTAAAATATTACATTGAACCTAATATAGTTAGTGTATATTTACGTATAAAAGTAGATAAAAATGCAAGAAATCTTTCATATACAACTGAAAAGTTAGATGTAATAGTATCTCAAGGTACTAAAAAAGGAATTTGGCCAAAATTAAATCCAGAAGATGAGCTTGAAAAAAATAAAAAGAATATTATACCTTTGAATTTAGAATTAAGATTACCAAATGAAGATATTCATCAATATAATATTTCTCAAGGAAAAGTAAAAATTATTGATAAACAAAAAGTAACCGGTGAAATAAATATAAATATAATAAATTCAAAATATAAAAATTAACTAAAAATATAAGTATACAATATTTAAATGATGGATTGTATAATGAAGTGCGACACCTAAAAAAATAAAAAACTCATTATGAATTTTCATGTAAAATAAAGTTACCACACCAAACCTACACGAAAGGAAAATTCATAATGAGCTATCATCATCTTACCATATCTGAACGTATTCGTATAGAGGTTCTTTCTATCTTAAGTTACTCTACTCGTTTTATTGCTAAATTTTTACATCGTCATCATTCTACTATTGCTCGAGAACTATCTCGTAATAAAATTGAAAATGAATATATCTCTTCATCTGCTCACAATAAATATCTTGAACGTCGTAAAAATTCTTCTCACTCTAGTAAATATAATGATGTTTTTTCTAATCTTATTTCTGAAAAATTACATGAAAATTGGTCTCCAGAACAAATTTCTAATGCACTTTTAAATGGTAAACTTTCTTTTAAAACTATTTATAATTGGATTTATATTGGTAAATTAAAAGGTATTTCACTTAAGAATTTACGACATAAAGGAAAACGTAGAAAAAAGGAAACACGTGGTAAATTCTTAATAGGAAATAGTATCACAACTAGACCAAAAGATGTAAAAAGTAGAAAAACTTTTGGACATTGGGAGTTAGATACCATAGTATCTAGTAGAGGAAAATCTAAGGCTTGTTTAGCAACATTTGTAGAAAGAAAAACAAGATTTTATGTGGCAATAAAAATAAAAGATAGAACAGCCCCATCAATGTTAAAAGCAATAAAAAAATTAGTGAAAGTACTACCAAAAAAGGCATTAAAAACATTTACAACAGATAGAGGAAAAGAATTTGCATGTTACAAAGAAGTAGAAAAATTAAATATAAAAGTATATTTTGCAGATGCTTATGCAGCATGGCAAAGAGGTAGTAACGAAAATTCAAATGGGTTATTAAGAGAATATTATCCAAAGAAAACAGATTTAGGACAAATATCTAATGATGATTTAATAAAAAAATTAATATTATTAAATAGTAGACCAAGAAAATGTTTAAATTGGGATAATCCATTTAATTTATTTTTAAAAGAAGTGTCGCACTTGGATTGACAATTC